>NZ_VKHT01000135.1 GCF_014141535.1 Streptomyces alkaliphilus
GCCCCCACCCGAGGCCGCCCTCTCCGGCCGGGTGGAAATCGAGCGAGTCGACGCCCTGGCTCCGCCGGCCCCGGGACACATCACCCCACCTCGCGAAGTTCACGACCTCACCCCAGTACAGGGAGCCCTTCCCGAACCGGTTGAGCCCGGGAGACATGACAGGGGGCCGGCGCGCCCGCGTCCTCCGGGGCGTACTCACCCCCTCAGTAGGCACCGTGGATGTGGGGGCGGCGGTTCTTCCCCGCTGCCGGCCGGGGCCGGCAGCGGGGCCGCGAGGACGTCTACTTCCGGTTGTCGGCGTCTCCCCCCGGGTCCTTGGCGTTGATGAGGGGGATACCCACCGTCTCGTGGCCGGTCAGACAGAGCACCAGACCGATGACGCGGGAGAGCACGGGCAGCCACGCCTCGACCCGCTCAAGAGTGAGCTTCTCGCGGAGGCGCTGCACGGCACGTCGGACCGGCCTGCTCGACTCGTCCGCCGGTGTTCCGTGCGCCTGCGGGTCGTGCGTCGAGGTGACTGTAGTGCTCATGACATTCCTTGCTGCTCATGTGTGCGACAACACGCGGTGAATGGATGAGCAGACTCTGCGCCGGCGGGGAGTTAGCCGCGCAAGTCCGCCGGTCACCACCGATTGCGCCCCCGGTGGCGGGGCGGAATCACACCGCACGGGCAGCCGATTCGAGTTCTCACGGTCCGACGGCCGTCCGCTGCACGACCCCGGGCCATGTGGTGCCCGCTCCTCTTATCCACCACCTCTGAGCTGCGGGGTTACCGGCATCACATCCCGAACCCGGGAGTGGGGCGCCTTCGGGGCCCGGGGTTCACGCGCTCTCTCGTTCCGACTCGGCCTCCGCCGGCGACCGTGGGCCGCCGGCCCCACCGTGCAGGGCGCCCTACAGGTGCGCGTCCAAGACGCGCAACCCGAGCGATCGGTCGATCCCGCTTCCCCGTGGCGAGCGTTCATGCTCGGAAGACCGCTGCCGCCTCGGGGGCAATGTCCCCGGCATCGTCGATTCCCGGGGCGATCGTGGCGGATACCGCGTCATGCGGGCGTGACCGAACCGAGCTTGTGCACGACGGCTTCGGCATGCCGGTCCGACAAAGAAGCGCCGGTGGGCGGAAGAGCGGAGATACGGAGTCGGCTCTCCGACGCTCCAAGGAAACGCGTCAGGGGCCCGGTGTCAACTGACACACCGAGCCCCTGACCTGTGTCGGGGTGGCGGGATTTGAACCCACGACCTCTTCGTCCCGAACGCGATGAGGCTCCTTTGCCACCTAGCTACGGAGACACTGACTTGCCCGCCAGGGTCCCGCACCATCCACCACCGTCCAAGTTGATCCCAGTCCGGTTGCTTCGTTTGGCCCCCCGTTTGGCCCCCTCCACGGTCAGAGGGGCCAAATCATCTAGCAGACAGGTCACCATTCCAGACCGTCGGCATACGCCTGCGACCACAATCGGCATGGATCTGATGATTCCCTATCAAGGAGAATTGATTTTAGATGCCAGGGAGTGCCAATCAGCCACGGATTGCCCCGAGAGGTACAGGTAGGCGCGATCTCTTTGGATGAGATCCACAAGCTCACTTCCTGTTGGGAGACCAGCAGCCACCAATAGGCGCAAAGCAAGAATTGATTTCATGATCCGAAGAATACCGACGAGACAGGATACATCATGCTCTACGCCATGACTAGTTTTATAGCCATGGCTCAACGCATTGCGAACCGCGGAGCTGACCAGGGCCCAATTCTCGGTATTATTGAGGAAGTACCATCGGCAAAATTCTTCTCCGAGGCCTTTCGCCAACTCCTCCAGTCTTTCCCTTAGCGGACGCTCAACAAATTTTACGGCCGAGCGAACCCTTTCGCGCTCTCTTCGATTTAGACCCTGAGATCCCTTAAGGGAGTTCCAGACTTTCTCGGCGAAGGGGAAACTGTCCGGCTCGCCATGTAGATTCCGATGGAGGGCTTCTGCCGCATTAACACATTCCACAACTTGCACTTGCAGGAAACCTATGTTGTCGCTCGGCTCGGCGGTGACTACAGGCACAATATTTTGCCTAGCCATGCTGATCCATCCGCCAATGAATGACTTTACGTCCACTTGATCGGGAGTAAATGTCACCTGACCGAGAGAGTCATTATCCCCCCTGCTGACCAGTCCAGGGTCAACCTCAACGGGAAAGGTGGGCCGATATGCACCATCAACCGGCTGTAGCTTCAGATTGAAACACTCAGCAGGCTCGTGAGTGATTATTGAGATAAGAGCACGAAGCGGCATCATAATCTCGTCTTCGAGTTGAGATAGCGTGAACTCCTCCTCTCTATCAACTCGAACCACGGGCCACCTGCTCGAGAAATGTGAATGAGGACTTGATTTCTCCATCCCGCTGACACCGATTCTTACCACCCACCCGTCCTCGCACTCGGCGACCGTTCGCTCTTCAGGAAGAGAGTCACTGTCTGCCCTAATTCTCGGGTGGGTCACTGGCCACCATTTACCCAGACCAGTCACTTCAAAGATTCCCGATTTGTAGGTTGTACGCTCTGGGAACGCACCGCCCGAGATCAAGCTTTCTCCTGTCCAAATCTGGGAATGTTGGTCATCTGCGTCACTCTGTTCTTCTGCTGGCACGTCAAAGCGTTGCCCTGGCCCTTTAGATTCCCTAAGGTAAGCATACCGAAGAGTATATCTTCGCCCTAGACAACTTCCATAGATTGTCGCAGGTGAAACAAGAGTGAGACCACCTGACCGTGAGCTATGATCAGGCAGCCTGCCAACAAGGTTCAATTGCCAATTCTTTTCATTACGCGAAAGAGTGCCAGAGACCCGCTTACTCGGGTCTGCCTCTGTCCACCAGACCCCGCTACGCGCTTCCATTTTCATCACCGGCCGAGAGATTGAATTGAGGAATCTGTCACCGCATTGTGCGACTCATCCACACATCGGAAGAAAAATTTGATTTTCATTCTGAGCTGGAACGGTCGATTGAGATAGTCACATATTCTGGAGTCATCCCCATACCTGATTTTCATCTCAGCAGTAAGTCCTCAACTGGTCATGATAAGTACCTGACCAAGTCGCTCTCATGCGCCACCCATGGCTCCGAGTGTGAAGCGCGCTTCCACATGACGCATCAGTGAGCCGTGGTGTTGTCATTTCCGTCTGCGGGGTTTGCCACGAGTCGGCTCGTGAACCCGGCGTCACGCAGGCGCTCGTACGCTGTGGTCACGCCTTCTGGCACGGACTGCTCCATCATGAATCCCTGTTGCGGATAGATCATGAGCCGCTGCTGTGCACCGGTCAACATGTCGATAACCAAGCGCGCGTCCCCGATTGAGTCAACGTAGGCGGTTAGGGTCATGGGTGTGGAGGTGCTGACCCACTCAACTTCGGGCCACAGCTTGCGGGCGGTTGCGTAGGCCCGTCGTTCCTCGTACGGCTTACTGACCAAGAGGATGGACGAGACAGGGATCCGGTGTTCTTCGAGTAGTGCGCGAGAGAAGCGGATGTTCTCTCCCGTGTTCCGGGCCCGTGGCTCAACAAGGATGGCCTCGGCCGGTACGCCCAGTTCCATCGCCCGCTCGCGGTAGTGCTCGGCCTCGCCCCGCGGCATGCGTTCCTGTGTGGTGCGGCTGGTCGCCCCGGTGAAGACAACCAGCGGCATCATGCCTTGGTGGTATAGATCAGCGGCTGTCTCCGCGACTCCGAGGTCATGACTACCGAGTCCAATCGCGACAGAGCACGGGCGCGGGTCGTGGCCCATCTGCTGGAAGTCCCAGAGTCGCTGGGCATCAGCCCAGGTCTGTGCTGAGATCACTTGCTCTCGCCCTCCGCTTTCGCCGAGTCGGGGACCTTGAAGTCGTACGTCCAGGAGAAGCGCGTCGCCGCGTGAACGCCGATCGCGAACTCCACCACGGTCCCGTCGGCCGTGTACGTCGTCCGATGCAACTCCACCACCCATTCGCCGGGCGCGAGCTGGAGCAGCTGGACTTCGTCCGCCGTGGGGATGCGAGCGAACAGTGTCTCCTGCATGTGGTCGATCTCGTATCCCGCGTCGTACAGGACACGGAAGCCGCCACCCCGGCCAGCAGGTCCCGGCGTCGGGTCGACGATGCGCGTCCCTTCCACATGCTCGGGACGGTAGTAGCTGGTCAGGGTGTGTGTTGGCTGTGCGCCCTCCTTGACCACGCGCGCCCGCGCGTAGACCTCCGCGCCTTCCGGTAGGCCGTGCGCCCGGGCGACGATGGCCGGTGCCGGTACACGGCTGACGGTCTGGGTCTGTTCGTTCCTCTTGTACGTACGCCCGGACGCCACGCGGTCCGCGATGAAGGCCACCTCATCGCCGTCCCGCCACTTGGCTTTGTCGTACCGCGCGATGCCGAGTCGCTTGAGCGGGGTCTGCTCACGGACGACCGTGCCGTGTCCGCGCGAGGACGTGACCAGCCCTTCGGCTTCCAGCGCCTTGTAGGCCGCGTGGACCGTGGACTTCGAGCCTTCGCCCGCTTCCACCAGCTCCCTGATCTGCGGCAACTGGGCGCCGGGCGCGTACTCGCCCTTCCTGATCTGTTCGGCCAGTCGGTCCGCGAGTTCTCGCCACTTGGGCGCCATGCGGCACTCCTTTCGACATCGACCAGTGAAACACAGTCCCAGGACTGTTGACAGTCTCGGGACTGCGGTGCATGGTTATCCCGAGTCGCCCGCAGTCCTAGGACTGCAAGGGAGATTCGCTCGGATGGGCCTTCTTTGAGCTGCCTTCCTGACGGCGGGGGGCTCTCGTCTCGCTGACGAGACGGCCCGCGTTACCGAGCACTCGGTGCCCGGAGGCGTCCCGTGAAACGGCGCTGAAGGAAGCACTCGACCTTTGACAACTCCATGGGGATCACGCCGCCTTTCCTCGGCCAAGTAGGCGGCCACGCGGACCCACATCACGTGGGCCCGGGTGACGTACAGCGCGACTTCAACTCTCCGCAGCTCGAAGCTGCGGCCGGTTGCCTCCTCCGCCCGTCTCGCACGGGCGGGGCCGAGGGGAGCCGGAGTACACGGCTTCAACCACCACGGCGCGCGGCCCCGGTGTCCTACCACCGGGGCCGCAGTAGGGCCGTTCCACCGTGAAGGGAAGCACGACCCATGAAGGACATTGTTGCCGGTCATGTGGCACTCACAGCCACGGACCATCTGGAACTCGCCTTGGGGATCGACCTTGAGTTGTTCCTCGGTGTCCCCGATGAGAACGAGATCGAGCGGGCGGCCCGGCTGGACGCGGCCCGGGACATGCTCGCCGATGACCCCGGCCTGTACGCCCGCGCGCTGCGGGCTGTCGCGTCGCATCTGCCGGAGACCTCCGAGGTGCCGGTTGCCGTCCCGTTCGTGGCGGGGGTGGCGGCGTGAAGCTGCAGGCGTTGATGAGCAACAGCGGCGGGGCGTGGAAGGTGTTCGTGCCCCTGCTGGGCAGCGTCGCCGACTGGCCCGAGCACCGGTGGCCCGCAGGCGGGCCGATCCCGACCCCGGCCGCGCGCCTCGAGGTACTGGCTGACCTGGGCTACGAACCGCTGCCGGGTGCCGCGTGGCGGTGGGAGGAGTGCCCGGCCGCTTCGGCGGAGCCGGACGACCCGAGCGCGCCCGTGGACCTGATCGCCGCCGTCGAGCTGCGCGAGCGCGGTGGGGAGGTGGCGGCGTGAACGCGGTGAAGTCGGTCCTGCTGTGGGGCACGCTGCTGGCCCTGGTGTGGGTCTTCCCCTCGCTGGCCGCCGCCGTCATCGGCGTGGCCGGTGCACTGGCCGTACTGGCGGCCGGTCAGCCGGTCCTGCTGTCCTTTGCCCTCGGGCTGGCCGCCGGTACCCGCTGGACCCGTCGGATGCGGGGGTGGGCGGCATGACCCGCTCGACTGCGGACCGCATGATCGTGATCGGTGCGGCGGTGGTGATCGTGGCCCTGACCGGGGCGGCGTTCTGGCTGTCCTACGCCCACCTGGCCGAGATCGCCGAGGAACACGGCCTGTCCGGCGCCCGCGCCTGGGCCTGGCCCGCGACCCTGGATCTGGGCATCATCGCGGGCGAGCTGCTGATGCTGCGCGCCGCGATCCAACGGCGTACCGACTGGTGGGCCATCGCGTTGACGGTGGCCGGGGCCGGTGGCTCCATCGTCCTGAACGTCTGGGGCGTGGGCGCCAACGCCGAAGCACTGGACTACGTGGTGGCCGCCGTACCGCCGTCAGCCGCGCTGCTGGCCTTCGGCGTCATGATGCGCCAGGTACACCGCTGGCTCGCCCACACCGACACCGGTACGACCGTGCCGGTGACCGTCGTGCCGGTGGCGCCCAAGCGCGAACCGGTGGTGCCCGCCGATGCCAGGATGCTGCCCCTGGTGGCCGCCGAACCGGACATCGAGGTGACCATCGACCGCGTCCCGGCAGTGCCGGTCGAGCACCCGGCGCCGGTCGACCACCGGCCGCGCCCGATGCCGACCACTTTGCCGCCGGCCCCCGTGTCCCGGCCAGTCGAGATAACCGCCTCGGTACCCGCCGAGACTCCCCGGCAGGTGGTCACCGAAGTGGTGGCCCTGACCCCCACCGAACTGCGACGACGGGCCCGTTCCCTGCACCGCCGGGCGGTCACCGAGACCGGACGGCCGGTGACCATCGAGCGCCTGCGCACCGAACTTCACCTCTCGCGCCGGGACGCTGCCGCCCTGCGGCGCGAGGTGGTCACCGACACCGAGCAGGAGGGCGAGCAGCGATGACCACGAACCTGCCCGCCCACCGCCACACCCACCCGAAGGGCCCTCGCCCGTCCGTGCCCAACTGTCCGTTCTGCGCCATCGTGGCGGGCCGCGCGCCCGCCACGGTGATGCGCACCTGGTCCGACGCGATCGCGATCGTTCCCCTGAACCCCGTCACCCCCGGCCACTGGCTGGTCATCCCCCGCACGCACGTCCCGGACGCCGCCACCGACCCAGGGGTGTCGGCGGCCGTCATGCGGCGCGCAGCCGAGGTCATCGCCCACACCGGGGATGACTGCAACCTCATCACCAGCATCGGGGCTCCGGCCACGCAGACGGTGTTTCACCTGCACCTGCACATCGTGCCCCGCGCCACCGGCGACGGCCTGCCGCTGCCCTGGACCCCTCAGCAGGCCACCGGTACCGAAATGACCGCCCGGTGAGTCGGGCGTATGCGGATGTCCTGGATCCCGAGGGGGTCCGGCACGGCATCCCGACCTATCCGTGGCGGGCCGCTCCGGATGGCCTGGCGACCCGTCGCCAGTTGCGGGCGGCCGGGTTGCGCCCGGGTGGTCAGGAACCGGTGGCGCAGGTGATGCGCCTGCGTCGCCGGGGCCGGGCCCCGCTGGTCGGCTATCTCTACGCCGTTGAGCGCGCCAAGCCGGTCCGGCCCATGACACCGGGCCGGGCCGAGGCACTGGCCAAGGCGATGGAAGCACGCCGGACCTGTCCGGCCTGCGGGCGGGTCGCTGACTACAGCATTCCCACCTCGCTCGGCATGTGTGTGCCGTGCGCCTCCCCCACCGAGTTGGCCGCGTGAAGCGGCCGGTGAATGCCCTGTGGGGCGGCTGGAAGCTTCCCGGCATCGGCCGCCCCACAGGGTCCCACTCCGTTCGAGTCAAACCCGAAGGAAGGGTGTGTTCATCATGACCGACACCACCACGGCCGTGAACGGGACCGCGCCGCCGGTTCCCCCGGCGGCCATCACCTTGGCCAAGCCCACCGATGCCACCGCACCCACGATCCCGCTTCCCGTGCCGCCGCCGGTGCCGGGGGTGGTGCCCGAGACGTTCCGCCCCACCGAGGAGGCCGCTTCGGTCGTCCCGGCCGCCGAGGAGGAGATTGGGGGGAGTGGTGCTCGTCCGGTGGATCCGCCCGGTCTGGTCGGGTCGGGGGTGCGGGG
>NZ_VKHT01001350.1 GCF_014141535.1 Streptomyces alkaliphilus
CCTCGCGCGGGTGGGCGACACCCAGCCGGCCCGCGCCGGCGTGGAGCGGATGCCGGGAACTCCCGGGCGGAGGGGGAGCGCCGGAACGAGGATCACGACGAAGGGGCGAGGGGGTGGCGCGGGTGTCGGGGTTCACGGGATCACCACCAGGTCCCGGACGTCCTCCAGGCGCCGCTGCCCGATCCCGGAGACGTCCAACAGCTGCTCGACCGAGACGAAGGGGCCGTGGCGTTCCCGGTGGGCGACGATGTTGCCGGCGAGCACCGGACCCACCCCCGGAAGTTCGCGCAGCAGCTCGGCGTCCGCGAGGTTGAGCAGGATGCGGCCGTCGGGAGCCACTCCCGGCGGGCTGTGCGGGGCTCCGCCGGGGCCACCCCCGGTGGGAGCGGCGGGATCCTCCGGTGCCCCGGCCGCGCCCACCGGGATGTGCTCGCCGTCGATGATCGGGCGTGCCCGGTTCAGCGCTCCCGGGTCCGCGTCCGGCAGGAGGCCGCCGGCCGCCTCGATGGCGTCCCCCACCCTCGAGCCGGGTGGGAGGGTGTGCAGGCCGGGGTTGCGAACCTCTCCCGCCACGTCCACCACCAGGGGGAGCTCCTCCTCCACCGGCGCCGACGCCTGCGCCCGGTCGGCTCCGGGTGCGGTGCCGTCGGCCGGCAGCGGGGAGTCGGCGGCGACCGGGACCGGCCGGGGGCGTGAGGAGGACCAGTGGTGCACGGCGAAGCCGACCGCCACCACGAGGAGGACCGTCAGGGCGAGCAGGGTCCGCGGTTCCATCCCGCAGCGCAACCGCAACCGGGCGATCGCGTCGGCGAGGCCGGCCCCGGCGGGACCGGGGACGGGTACGTGATCGGGCTCCCCCGGGCCCCGGTCCGGCCGGAGGGTCCCCTCCTGTCCACCGCCGGCTCCGGTGGCCTCCTCCGGGGCGTCCGGGGTGCGAGGAGGCCCGGCCCCCTCGCCGGGAGGAGCCGGGGCGCTCTCCGGTGACGGGGCCCCCGCCGGACGGGGGCGGTCCTCGAGGTCTCCCGGTGCCCACCACTCCCCCGGTTCCGGAAGCCGGCCGGTCCGGGC
>NZ_VKHT01001351.1 GCF_014141535.1 Streptomyces alkaliphilus
GACCGGGCACGGGCGAATTCCGGCCGGCCGGGAGGTTCCCGAAGGCGTGTCGGAGACTTCCCCGACCCGCCGGCGGGGAAAACCCGCCGGGACCCCGGCGGCATCCGGACGGGGGAACGGTCCGCCCCGATCGGAGCACGCGGCGGGACACCGCGCGCCGGGGCCCGACCCGGCCCTGCCGGTTCGGTTCGGGTCGGGTCGGTTCGGTCAGCCCTCCAACGGAAGGCGGACGACGAGCAGCGGGCCGTCCATCGTCACGCCGCCGTCCATGGCGATGGCCAGATCCTCCGCGTACACGTGCGGCAGGCGGGGGCGCGGGGCGGCCTCGCCGTCCGCCGCCTCCGGCTCGCGCTCCTCCCCTGTGAGGTAGGGGATCGGGCTGTGCCCGTGCACGACGCGGTTGCCGCCGTAGGCCGCCAGCATCTCCCGGGCGGCCTGCGCGCCGCCCTCGTCCCGGAAGGCGAACCGCCGGGTGAAGTCGCGGAACAACTCCCAGGTCTCGTCGGGGTCCTGACGCTGCAACACCTGCTTGATCGCCTCGTTGGCGTCCTCCGGCGTGGCCCCCCGGCCCAGGTAGGCGGTGGTGTCGGAGTGCAGCAGGAGGTGACCGTCGACCACGGCGAGGGAGTCCAGGCGGGACATCCACTGCACGTGGTGGTCGCGCAGTCGTTCCATGTCGGCGGCCTGGCCGCCGTTGAGCATCCAGGCGGCACGGAAGGAGGCGGTGCCGGCGCCGGAGTCCACCGGGGTGTCACCGAAGCGATGCGCGCCCAGCAGCAGTACCTCGTGGTTGCCCAGCAGCGCCTTGCAGTACCCGCCGGCCGCGGCGGCCTCGGCGGAGAGCCGCATCACCAGGTCGATGACGCCGATGCCGTCCGGTCCCCGGTCGGTGAAGTCGCCGAGGAACCACAACCGGGCGGTGCCCCCCGACCAGCGGTTCTCCGCGTCGGTCAGTCCGACCTCGCGCAGCGCGGCACGCAGTTCGTCGAGGTAGCCGTGCACGTCGCCGACCACCCACAGGGGGCCGGTGCCCTCCTCCGCGCGGACCGCGGTGACGGGCTCCGGGAC
>NZ_VKHT01001352.1 GCF_014141535.1 Streptomyces alkaliphilus
ACCCCCGCCCCGGGGAGCCGGCTGTGGTGGGCCCTGGCGGACTGCTGGACCATCGTCCGCCGGGACCTCGGCCACCTGGCCAAACAGCCTTCGCTGATCGCATGGCAGCTCGGTTTCCCGGTCGTTTCCGTCCTGCTCTTCGTCTACGTCTTCGGCAGCGCCATGGTCGTGGCCGAGGGCGTCGACTACACCTCCTACGCCATGCCCGGCATGTTCACCATGACCATGGCCTTCGGTTTCATGAACACCGCCATGGCCGTGGTGGTGGACCGCGACCGCGGCATCACGGACCGGTTCCGCTCGATGCCGATGGCCCCCTCCGCCGTGGTCACCGGCCGGGGCGTCTCGGACGTCCTGCACGCCGGGCTGGACCTGGTCGTCCTGCTGGGCATCGCGCTGGCCATCGGATGGCGTTCCGACGGGGGGCTCCTCGCCGGTGCCGCGGCGCTCGGACTGCTGCTCCTGTTGCGCTTCGCCCTGGTGTGGGTGGGGGTGCTGTTGGGCCTGGTGGTGCGCAATCAGGAGGCGGCCGGCAACCTGTTCGCCCTGGCCTTCCCCTTCGGCATGATCTCCTCCGTCTTCACCCCACCCGAGCTCATGCCGACCTGGTTGGGGACCATCGCCGCCTGGAACCCGGTCTCCGCCACCGCCAACGCGGTCCGCGAACTGTTCGGCAACCCGGTGGCGTACGGGGAGGGGTGGATCGAGCGGAACTCCCTGCTGATGGCGGTGGTGTGGCCGCTGTTGATCACCGCGGTCTTCCTGCCGTGGGCCGTGCACCGGTTCCGGGGGCTCTCCCGCTGAGCACCGACGCCCCGGGGCTCCCGGGGCCCGGGGCGTGGCGCGCGCCCTACCACCCCCCGTCCCGCCGTCACTACGCTCGGCGGGACGGGCGTGCCGGAGCCCCGGGGTCCGCCCCGGCCGACGGGCCGCCCGGCTCTCCCACGGCGAAAGGCGACCCCCTCCCATGCGGCCCAAGCGGACTCCCACCCGACGGACCCCCGGTGACCCCTTCGGCTGGCTGGACGAGGCCCGCGCCGGGCGGGAGCGGGCCGGTCTGACCCGGAC
>NZ_VKHT01001353.1 GCF_014141535.1 Streptomyces alkaliphilus
CCCCCAGCGCGCGCCGCAGGGCGTCGGTGGTCTCCTCGTGGTGGGGCCGCGCCGCGAGGTGGGCGAGTGTCGGGGGCAGCACCGTCTCGCCGTGCAGGGCGCCCAGCAGGTTGCCGCATATCGAGCCGGTGGAATCGGAGTCCCCGCCGTGGTTGACGGCCAGCAACAGGCCGTGCCGGGGACTCTGCGCGACCAGTGCGCAGTAGACCCCGATCGACAGGGCCTCCTCGGCCGTCCAGCCCTCTCCCAGCGCCTCCACCCGATCGGGCCCCGGCGTCCCCTGCCGCACCGCCCCCAGCGCGCGCCGCAGGGCGTCGGTGGTCTCCTCGTGGTGGGGCCGCGCCGCGAGGTGGGCGAGTGTCTTCCGCACGGCCGCGTCGAGTCCGTCGCCGCGCACGACGCAGTGCACGATCAGCGCCAGGGCCCCGGCCGACAGTCCGGCGGTGGGGTGGCCGTGGGTGTGGGCCGAGCACTCCACGGCGAGTTGCAGGACCAGGTGCGGGTCCCAGCCGACCAGGAGCCCGAAGGGCGCGGACCGCATGACCGTGCCACAGCCCTTGGAATCGGGGTTCTTGGGGTTCTCGGGGGTGCCCATACGGGCGTCGCCGAGCCCCAGCAGGCACGCCCGGCCGGGCTCGCGACGGGCGTAGAGCCACTCCTGACGGGCCAACCAGCCGTCGCCGGCCCGGCGCTCGTCCGGGCCCCAATCACGCTGGGTGCGGTACCAGCGCAGGTGGGCGGCGTGCACGTCGCCGGGCGGGTGCCAGACGCCGCTGTCACGGCGGATGTGCGCGCGGATCAGTCCGTCCACCGTGAACAGGCTCATCTGGGTGTCGTCGGTGACCGCTCCCCGCCGGCCGTAGGCGGGCACGTAGTCGGTGACGCCATGCGGGCCGTGCCGCTCCCGGATGGTCTCCAGGGAGTCGAACTCGATGCCCGCGCCCAGCGCGTCACCGATGGCCCCGCCGAGCAGGCAGCCGCGCACCCGGCTGCGGAAATCCTGCTGTTCGGCCCGCCCCCACACCCCGCCGCCGGTCGCCGTCACCGCGGTCATCGGCCACCCC
>NZ_VKHT01001354.1 GCF_014141535.1 Streptomyces alkaliphilus
GATCGGGGGCGTGCGATGAGCCGGCCCACCAACACCGCTGTGACGGCGGCCGGGACCGCCCGGGCCGCCGCCGAGGCCATCCGCACGCTCAATCACCTGACCTTCCGCCCCGACGCCCGCGCCGAGTGGGAGATGCCGGGGGACGTCTACTCCGTGATCGGCGCCCTGGCCGAGCTGGCCGAGCGCCTGCCCCAGACCCTTCACCAGGCGGGCGAGCTGTTGGAGGCGCTGCACGCCTCCGGGCGGCTGCGGCACGACTCCGGAGACGGCGGGCAGCTGGCCGCCGACGTCGCCGCGTTCGGGATCAAGACCCGGGAGGCCGCGGGCACCGCCGGGCGCCTGGCCGATGGTCTGCGGCACGCCCACAATGCCCTGGCCCGCATCGGCCACCGGGAGGTGGAGCGGTGAGTGGGCAGATGCCGGGGGGAGTCCGGCTGACCCGGGTGCAGAAGGTTGTGCTCACGGCGGCGTTCGTGCCGATGCTGGCCACCGGTGTGGCGGGCGGGATCGGGACCTACAGCAACATCGAGTCCGCCTACGGGGCGGGGACCGCGATGGGCGCGGTGTCCGCCGGTGAGGGCGCCACGGCGGTGCTGGCGCTGGTGCTGCTGGGGTTGACGCTGTTGGGGCAGTCCTCTCCGGCGGTGGTGCGGGCGGGGCTGTGGCTGCTCCCGGCGGCCGCGTCCGCGATGTCGTTGACGGCCGCCGAGGATCTGGGGCAGAAGGTCGTCTACGCCATCACCCCGATGGGGATGACGGTGGCGGCCGAGGGCATGGCCTTCCTCGCCCGCCGGATCGTGGTCCACCAAAACGGCGGCCGGGACGTGGAGGCCGACGCCCGGGCGGCGGCGGTGGTCCAGGAGTTGGCCTACCACCGGGCCCGCGCCACCTCCCACCCCGATGAGGGCAAGCGCAGGGCCTCGGAGCGGCGGGCGTGGAAGCTGGCCCGCCGGGTCGGCCGGGACGATCCCGCCCTGGCCGGTCGACTGCTGACCATCCAACGCGACCGACTCCAGTCGGGCGCGGACGCCGCCCTGGCCGCCATGTTCAACGGCACCCCCAC
>NZ_VKHT01001355.1 GCF_014141535.1 Streptomyces alkaliphilus
GAGGCGGGCCTGGGCGGTGGGCCGGACGGAACGGGCACGCCGGTCGTCCGGTCCCACCATGCCGCGCGCCGGGGCGGGTGTGGGGGCGTGGCGTCACGGCGGCGTGTCGCCGCGCTCCCGGTGCCGGGCGAGCACCTCCTCGAGGTCGCCGAGGCGGTCGAGGCCGGCGACGGCCCGGGCGGTTCGGTGATTGCCGCGCAGCAGGGCCCGGTGCCGGTGGACGAAGGCCCAGGACCCGGTGGTGAAGGGGCAGGCCCGCTCACCGGTGCGCTCGCCCGGGCGGTGGGCGCACGACCCGCAGTGGTCGGTCATGCGGTGGAGGTGGGCGCCGCCGGAGGTGTACGGCTTGGTGGTCATCCGGCCCCCGTCGGCGTACTGGGACATGCCGATGACGTTGGGCGGCATCACCCAGTCGTGGCCGTCGACGAAGCAGCGGTGGAACCAGTCGGTGACCGCGGCCGGGTCCCAGCCGCTCTGGAGGGCGTGGCTGCCGAGGATCATCAACCGGGGGATGTGGTGGGTCCATCCGGTGTCGCGGACCCGGGCGAGGGTGTCGGCCAGACAACGGGCGGTCACCGCCTCGGCGTCCAACTCCAGGAACCATCCGGGGAGCGGGGCGTGGTGGCGCAGGGCGTTGCTTCGGCGGTACTCCTCACCGAAGTGCCAGTACAGGGCCCACACGTACTCGCGCCATCCGGCGATCTGCCGGATGAACCCCTCGGCGCTGTTGAGCGGAACGGCTCCCCGCCGCCAGGCGTCCTCGGCCCGGTCGACGCACTCCGCCGGGTGCGGGAGACCGAGGTTGAGGGGCACCGACAGCAGGCTGTGGCTCATGGTCGGGTCGGCGGCGAGCACGGCGTCCTCGTGGGGGCCGAAGGTCGCCAACCGCAGCTCGACGAACCGGCGCAGGGCGGCGAGCGCCTCACGGCGGGTGACGGGGAAGCGGCGGGGGCCGTCGCGCCCCACGAAGGCACCCGGGTGGTCGCGCTCCCAGCGGTCGAGCTCCCAGCGGACCTCCTCGTCGATGTCGTCCTCCCGGGGGCGGTACGGCCGGGGCAGGCG
>NZ_VKHT01001356.1 GCF_014141535.1 Streptomyces alkaliphilus
CCTCCCCGTCGACCCGCCCCCTCGGACAAGACGCCGCAAGTACCAACGCCGTCAACGTCCTCATGTTCGCACCACGCGCTTCAGTGACGACGAACTCGCACGCGTGAGTGCCGGAGCCAAAACCGCCGGTCTCACTGTCGCCGGTTTCCTCGCCCGAGCGGCCCTCGGCGCCGCCCGCGACCTCGACCGGACCGCGAGCACGATCGCCGGGGAGCGGGAACTGGTCACCGAACTGTTCGCCGCCCGCCGTCACCTCGGCCGGGTCGGCAACAACCTCAACCAGGTCGCCCGCGCGGTCAACTCCGGAGCCCATCCACCGGAACTCGACGCGGTCCTCGCGGCCACCGAACGAGCCGTCCGGCGGGTCCAGCACGCCACCGATCAACTTCTCCAGCGGGACCGGGAGCCGTAGCGGCATGATCCCCAGGATCCACAAGCGCGGGCAGCGCACGCTCGGTCTCCTGCACTACCTGTACGGGCCGGGGAAGTTCGAGGAGCACACCGACCCCCACCTGGTCGCCTCCTGGGACCACAACGCCCCCGATCCCGGCCGAGAGGAGAACGCCACCCTCAAGCAGCTCCAGCGGCTCCTCGACCAGCCGATCGAGAACCTCGAAGCCTCCGAACGGCCGAGGAAGCACGTGTGGCACCTGTCGGTGCGCAACGCCGCCGAGGACCGCGTCCTGACGGACGAGGAGTGGGGTGACATCGCCCGCGGCATGGTCGCCGCCGCCGGTGTCGACGATCCCGAGCAGGGGGGCGCGGGGTGCCGATGGGTGGCCGTACGGCACGCCGAGGACCACATCCACATCGTCGCCACCCTGGTGCGCGAGGACGGCTACATACCCCGCCTCCACAACGATGCCGTCCGCGTCCAGAACCGGGCTCGAACGCTGGAGGCGGAATTGGGGCTGCGTCGTCTCAACCAAGGTGACGGCACCGCGGCGCGGCGGCCCACCAGCGCCGAGCGTCACAAGGCCCGACGCCGGGGCCGGGAGCGCACGGCCCGGGAGGAATTGCGCGAGGCGGTGCGGGGTGCGGTGGCCGGGGCGTGGGG
>NZ_VKHT01001357.1 GCF_014141535.1 Streptomyces alkaliphilus
GTGCCGGGGATGCCCGGGCCGGCGGGAGGCGGGGGTCAGCGCGGCAGGTGCGGCAGCACCTTCTCGCGGTAGAAATCGAAGAAGCCGCGCATGTCGGGCCCGATCTGGCTGACGTAGACGTGGTCGAAGCCGGCCTCCACCGGGGCGGTGACCGCCTTGATGTGCGCCTCGGGGTCGGGGCCGCAGGGCACCGGTCCGTCCTCGACGTGCTGTTCGGTGATGAGTTGGGTGGCCTGCTCGAAGTGGCGCGGGTCGGGCAGCAGGGAGGCCATCTCGCCGGGGAGGAAGAGGTTGGGCCAGCACCGCAGCACGGTGCGCACCGCGTTGTCCCGGTCCGTGTCCCAGCACACCTTGACGCCGGAGGAGGCGGGGCCGGTGCCGCCGCGCTCGCGGTAGCGGCTCAGCAGGTCGCCCTCGGGGCCCATGGCGATGTAGCCGTCACCGATGCGGGCCGCCAGGTCGGTGGCGATCGGTCCGAAGCCGGAGACGTCGATCTGCACGGTGTCGTCGGGGACGGTGTACAGGCGGGCGTTCTGCACCGTGTAGTGGGTGCCCCGGTGGCTGATCTGCTTGCCGGTGAGCAGGTCGCGGATGATGCCGACGGCCTCCTCCAGCATCTCCAGTCGTACCGGGGTGGTGGGCCAGTGGGTGCCCAGGATGTGCTCGTTGAGGGCCTCACCGCTGCCGACGCCGAACCGGAAACGGCCCTCGAGCTGCACGGCGGCGGTGGCGACGGCCTGGGCGACGACGGCGGGGTGGGTGCGGACGGTCGGGCAGGTGACGGCGGTCTGCACCGGCAGGCGGGTGGCCTCCGACAGGGCGCCGATCACCGACCAGACGAACGGGCTGTGTCCCTGGGCGTCCACCCACGGGTGGTAGTGGTCGGAGATCCACAGCGCGTCGAACCCGGCGTCCTCGGCCATGCGGGCCTGCTCGACGAGTTCACGGGGGCCGTGGTCCTCACTGGCGATGAAGTAGCCGTAGCGGACGCGGGGGGATCCGGAGGGGGACGCGGAGCCGGACTCGGTGGTCATGGGGGTGTGCTCCCGGGGTGCT
>NZ_VKHT01001358.1 GCF_014141535.1 Streptomyces alkaliphilus
GTCGACGCGGGGGCCCCGGAGCCATCGGTGACCGGGGCGTCCGCCGGTTCGGCGGCCATCATCCGGGCGGCGGCCCGACGGGCACGCCGTTTGATGTACCAGGTGCTCAGCGCTCCGGCGAGGACGGCGAGGAGCAGACCGATCCAGGAGAACCGGTGCAGCCACTCCTGGGCGATCACCCCGAGGTAGTAGACCACCGCGGTCGTACCCCCCGCCCACAGGACCCCACCGGGCAGGTCGGCCGCGAGGAACTTCCCGTAGGGCATGCGCAGCACTCCGGCGAGGGGGCCGGCGAAGATACGGAGCAGGGCGACGAAGCGCCCGAAGAAGACCGCCCAGGCACCCCAGCGCTCGAAGGCGCGTTCCGCCGCGGCGACGTTCGATTCGGAGAAATGGTGGGGGAATCGGCGTCCGAGCCGCGCGAACAGGGGTCTGCCGCCCTTGCGCCCGATGAGATAGCCGAGGGAATCCCCGACGCATGCGCCGAAGGTGGCGCACACCCCCACCCACAGGGGATCGACGACCCCCTGGGAGGCGAGCAGCGCCCCACTGACGAGGATGATCTCGCCCGGAAGGGGGACACCGAGCATCTCGATCAGAATGACGACGGTGACCAGCGTGTACACCGCCAGTGGCGGAATCGTCGCCAGCCATGCCTGGATCTCCACCCGCCGGTCCTCCCGTGTCCCGTGCCGCTTCCCGGCGTGGCGCCCGACTGCGCACGCGGGAAGCCTAACCGATGCCGGGACTCGCCCCGGGGCGCCGACTCCTCCCCCCTCCGCGGGTGGTGGCGCGGCGGCGCGCAACTGTCCGAACGACGTTCATCGAGGCGGTGGCGGTTCCATCGGCCCGGCGGATGGTGACGTGGACGGGGATCACCGGACGGCTCCCCCGTTATGTTTTTCGCGGTCCTGCAAGAGGGCCGCGAAAAACATAACGGGGGAACGGTCCAGTCGCCTGTTCACCCGAGGAGAGGCGGGGCCGCCCGTGACCGGATACTGCCGGGGCGGTCTCGCGGAGACCGCCCCACGCCCTCCTCACCGCGCGGCCTCCTC
>NZ_VKHT01001359.1 GCF_014141535.1 Streptomyces alkaliphilus
GGGTGGCCTGCGGGGCGGGTGATCTGCGGGTCTCCCATCCGCGGGACCACCTCCACCTGCACCGGCACTGACCGGGGCCCCGGAGAAGGGCGAGCGGCCGACCGCGCGCGGTGCGCGGGCGGCCGTTCGCCCGTGTCGGGAGGGCGGACGACGCCCGGTGCGCGGTGTCCCCGGCGCACCCGCCCGCAGTCAGGACAGGCGGGGCTCGGGGCTCCGGCTGACCCGGATCCTGGACTGCTTGTGCGGCAGCTTCTCCCAGTCGTCCATGAAGCGGGCGTGCAGGCCGTGTCGGCGGGCGAGGCCGACCAGGGTCTCGGTGCGGTAGTAGAAGTCCTCCCGCAGCACCTGGTGTTCCTCGCCCTCGGTGCGGTCGAAGGTGAAGTCGAAGAAGCCCTCCGGCTTGAGGACCCGTCCCACGTGGGCCAGGCACTCGTCGATGACCTCGATGGGCGAGTGGGAGAAGACGCTGTGCGCGTGGACCACGTCGAAGTGTTCCGAGGGCAGGAACTCCAGCCGCAGGTCCCGGGTCAGGCTCAGGTGCGGCAACTTGTCCCGCAGGTCGTACTCGGCCACCGTGCGGTGGGCGTACAGCAGGATGTCCGGGGAGATGTCGATGCCGTGGTAGTGCCCGGTGTCGAGGTGGGCGATGAACAGCCGTCCGGCGCGCAGGTTGCCGCAGCCGATCTCGAGCATCCGGTGGTGCGGCTTGAGCCCGTGACCGACCAGGTAGTCGTACTGCATCTTCCCCAGCGCCAGCCACCGCTCACGGTTGGCGCTGCCCACCGCGGCCTCGGGGCTGCGGCGCACGTCGGAGGCCATCACGGCGGAGTAGTAGGAGACGTGGTCGGGGTGCCTGCGGCGCAGCCGGGCGTCACGGGCGGCCCGGCGCAGGTGGGGCAGGATCCGGCCGGGGTGGCGCAGCGCGTATCCGATCCGGTGGCCGAGGCGGGAACGGTTGACCACGAGGCGGCGGTGGACCCGGGCTGCGGTACCGGCGACGCCCCGCGATCTCCCGGCGTCGGGCTCCCCGGGGCCGGGACGGGGGTCATCGGC
>NZ_VKHT01000136.1 GCF_014141535.1 Streptomyces alkaliphilus
GTCCGTGGGGTGGGCGGTGCCGTTCGTGCCCGCCGTGGTGCTGCTGTTCATCGACATTCTTCCCCGTCGCACCGGCGCGCCGGCGGACCGCGGCGTGTCGCTCGCGGTCCGCCGGCGCGGCCGGTTACCTGGCGTTCTCCTCCGCGTAGGCCTTGAGGACGGGCTCGGTCGGACCGTCCATGACCAGCTCGCCCTTCTCCAACCAGATCACCCGGTCGCAGGTCTTCTCGATGGTCCGGTTGTTGTGACTGACCAGGAACACCGTACCGGCCGTGGCCCGCAGTTCGCGGATGCGGGCCTCGGAGCGTTTCTGGAACTTCTTGTCACCGGTGGCCAGCGCCTCGTCGATCATGAGCACGTCGTGCTGCTTGGCGGCGGCGATGGAGAAGCGGAGTCGGGCCTGCATGCCGGAGGAGTAGGTGCGCATCGGCAGGGTGATGAAGTCGCCCTTGTCGTTGATGCCGGAGAACTCGACGATGTCGTCGTAGCGCTCGCGGACCTCCTCGCGGGACATGCCCATGGCCAGACCGCCGAGGATCACGTTCCGCTCGCCGGTGAGGTCGTTCATCAGCGCCGCGTTGACCCCCAGCAGGGAGGGTTGGCCGTTGGTGTAGACCCGGCCGCGCTCGGCCGGCAGCAGACCGGCGATGGCGCGCAGCAGGGTGGACTTGCCGGAGCCGTTGGAGCCGACCAGACCGATCGCCTCGCCCCGGTGGGCGGTGAAGGAGACGCCGCGCACGGCGTGCACCTCGCGGATGCGGCCGGAGGGCTCGCGGCGCAGGATGCGGCGCAGCGCGGCGGTGGCGTTGCCCCGCTGCCGGCCGCCCTGGACGCGGTAGACGATGTGCAGGTCGTCCGCGATGACGGTGGGGACCCGGGGTCCCCCGGGGTCGGCCGCGGGCGCCTGCCCGGCGGAATCGGTCGCGGGGGCGGGCACGGTTTTCGCGCCCGCGCGGGTGGTCTTCTCGAGTTCAGCCACGGCCGTACCGCTCCTCCGCCTTCCAGAAGTACACGAATCCACCGATGCCGAAGAGCAGGGCCCATCCGACGCCCAGCAGCCAGAACTGCGCACCCAGGCTCTGGTGGTGCGGGCCGTCGATCAGCGCGAAGCGCATCAGCTCCATGTAGACCGCCGCCGGGTTGGCCAGGAGCACGTCGGCGACCCACTGGGGGCCCCCGGCACGCTCGGTGACCATGAACCCGATCGGGAACATCACGCCGGAGCCGTACATCCAGGTGCGCAGCACGAAGGGCATCAGCTGGGCGAGGTCGGGGGTGTGGCTGCCCAGTCGGGCGAAGATCATCGCCAGTCCGGAGTTGAAGACGAACTGCAGCAGCAGGATCGGCACGATCAGCAGCCAGGTCCAGGTCGGGAAGTACCCGAAGCCCAGCAGGATGGCCACGACCACGATCATCGAGTAGAGCAGTTGCTGGAGTTGCTGGAGCGAGAAGGAGAGCGGCAGCGAGGCCCGGGGGAAGTGCAGGGCCCGGACCAGTCCGAGGTTGCCGGAGATCGCCTTGACCCCGCTCATCACCGACTGCTGGGTGAAGGTGAAGACGAAGACCCCGATCACCAGGAACGGGATGTACTCGGTCATCTCCATCCCGCCCCGACCGCCGAGCAGGAGGCCGAAGATCAGGAAGTAGACGAAGGCGTTGAGCAGCGGGGTGAAGACCTGCCACAACTGCCCCAGCTTGGCCTGGCTGTACTGGGCGGACAGCTTGGCCCGGGAGAAGGCCAGGATGAAGTGGCGACGCCCCCACAGCTGCCGGACGTACTCCGTGAGCGGGGGCCGGGCGCCACTCACGGTCAATCCGTGGCGGGCGGCCAGTTCCGCCGGGGTGAGATGGGATTCCCCCGGCTCCGACGGGCCGGGTGTCGCACGTTCGTGCGTTGTGTCGCTCACGTTGGAAAACTCTCGTCCTCGCTGGTCACAGCCGACAGAACCGGCGACGTCCGGGGCCCGCGGGAGCCTCCGGCCGTTTCCGGTGGATGGATGCTCTCAGACCCGAGCTTGTCAGATGACCGGGGGGCGGCCCAGTCGGGTCAGCCGCCACACGGTCCGCCAGCGCATCGGACGTCGCGGACCGCAGGGGGTCCGCCAGCCCTCCGCGAACCCGCCGAACCACGCCCCCAGGGCGGCCCGGGAGGGTCGGCGGAGCAGGGTGAGCAGCAGCCACACCGAAAGATAGACCGGAATCAGCGGCAGCGGGAGATTGCGGCGGGCCAGCCAGACGCGGTTGCGGGCCACCATGCGGTGGTAGACGGCGTGCCGGGCAGGCGAGGTGGTGGGATGGTGCAGCACGCAGTCGGCGCGATACTCGATGCCCCAGCCCGCGTCCAGCGCGCGCCAGGCCAGGTCGGTCTCCTCGTGGGCGTAGAAGAAGGCGTCCGGCAGGCCACCGACCTCGGCGAAGACCCGGGTGCGCACGGCGTTGGCCCCGCCCAGGAAGGTGGTGACCTGGGAGGAGCGCTCCGGGTCCGAGGCCCGCAACCGGGGGACGTGCCGGCGCTGGGTGACCCCGGTCTCCGGGTCGGCGATGCGGAAGCTGACGATGCCCAGCCGTGGGTCCGCGGCGAAGGCGTCGCGGACCCGCTCGGCGGTCTCCGGGTCGGGCAGCAGGCCGTCGTCGTCGAGGAAGAGCAGGACGTCCACCTCCTCCCCGGCGGGGCCGAACGCCTCCACGCCGACATTGCGACCGCCGGGGATGCCGAGGTTCTCCGGCAGCTCGACGCTGCGCACACCCTCGGGCAGGTCCGGCAGCGGGGCTCCGTTGCCGACGACCACGACCTGGATCGGGGCGCCCTTCTGGTCGGCCACGGAGTCCAGCAGTGCCTTCAGCTCGGCCGGGCGGTTGCCCATGGTGATGATCACCGCGCCGAGGCGGAGCCGTTCCCGCCCCGGTGTGCCGGTGGGGTCCGTGTCGCCCGGGTCCGCGCCGCTCACCGCAGCCTGCTCGAGGCGAGGATGGAGATCAGGTGCAGCACGGTCTGCAGCACCGCCACGGCTGCCAGCACGACCACGCCCAGGCGGGTGAAGAACAGCCCGCCGGCGATCAGGTCGGCGATCGCGACCACCAGGATGAACAGCGACGCCTCCACCCCGCCGACCAGGCGGTGGAACTTCAGCGCGGCGGCGGCCCGACGGGCCAGCGCGACCCGGGAGGAGCGCGGCACCGCCGCCTCCTCGCGCACCGCCGGCATGCCGCTGCGGCTGCGGGCGACGTCCACCAGGTCGGTCTCCGCCTTGATGAGGATGGCCCCCAGCGCGGCGAGGGTGCCGAGGAAGGCCCACATCCATTCGCCGCCCGCCCCCTCGCGGGCGAAGAGGTCGGCGGCGCGCAGGCCGAAGCCCACCAGGAGCGCGGCCTCGGCGAGGTAGTGGCCGATCCGGTCCAGGTAGACGCCGGTCACCGAGGTCCGTCGCCGCCAACGGGCGACCTCGCCGTCCACGCAGTCCAGCAGCAGGTAGAGCTGGATCAGCAGCGCGGCGAGGACGGCTCCGAGGATGCCGGGGATCAGCAGGGCCGCGCCGGCGCCGACCCCGGCGAGCACCATGAGGTGGGTCAGCTGGTTGGGGGTGATCCGGCTGTTCACCAGCAGACGGGTCCAGCGCAGGGAGATCTCCCGCATGTACAGTCGGCCGGCCCAGTGCTCCCCGCTGCGGCGGTCCTTGATCCCCTCGGGGTGGACGACGGGCCGCAGCTCAGCGATGGAGGGCCGGGGCGGTCGGCTCCGGTCGTCCCTCCCCGGGGTCCCCGGCCGGTCGTCGCCGGTCCCCGGACCGCTCGGTGTCGATGGTGTTGACGAGGTCGACATAGTCGGCGTACGCGTCCCTGATCTGGTCGGTGGACAGGTCGAGGTGTTCGAGGATCGTGTAACGGCCCGGGCGGGTGCGCGGGGCGTACTCCACGACCCGGATGAACTCCTCCGGGTCGAAGCCGATCTCGGTGGGGAGCACCGGCAGGTGGTGCCGGCGCAGGGTCTCGATGATCAGCCGGGTCTTCGCCCCCGCCCCGCGCAGGTGCATCGCGAAGGCGGCACCGAGGCCGCACTGCTCGCCGTGGGGGGCGCGGCGCTGCGGGAAGAGCAGGTCGAAGGCGTGGTTGATCTCGTGGCAGGCGCCGGAGGCGGGGCGGCTGTCGCCGGCGATGGACATCGAGATGCCGGTGAGTACCAGCCCCTCGGCGAGGACGGTGAGGAAGTCGTCGTCGTCACAGTCGCCGGGGTGGCGCAGCACCGCCTCGCCGGCCTGGCGGGCCATGGCGGCGGAGAGGCCGTCGACGGCCTCCCCGGTCTCGCGGTGGGACAGCTCCCAGTCCGCGACCGCCGAGATGTTGGAGATCACGTCGCCGATGCCGGAGCGCACGAAGCGCGGCGGCGCCTCCCGGATCACCGAGAGGTCGATCACCACCGCGATGGGGGTGGGCACGCCGTAGGAGCCGCGCCCCGCGTCGTTGTCGAGGGTCGCGACGGGCGAGCACAGGCCGTCGTGGGAGAGGTTGGTGGCCACGGCCACCAGTGGCAGCCCCACCCGGGCGGCGGCGAACTTGGCGCAGTCGATGATCTTGCCGCCGCCCAGACCGACCACGGCGTCGTAGTGGCCGGCCTTCAGGGCGCCGGCGAGTTCGATCGCGTCGTCCAGGGTGCCGCCGCCCACCTCGAACCACTCGGCGCCCCCCAGGGAGGGTTCCAGGCGCTCGCGCAGTCGGCGGCCGGAGCCGCCGCTGATGGCGAAGGCCAGCTTGCCGGTGGGGGCGATGCGTTGGTCGGCGAGCAGCCCGGCCAGCCCGGCCAGGGCGTCCGGACGGATGTCGACGGTGACCGGCGAGGGGATGAGCCGGGTCAGTACCGGCATGCGATCTCCCGTCCGCGGGCCAGGTCGGCGTGGTTGTCGATCTCCACCCAGGGCACATCCCCGATCGGGGTGGTGTCGACGCGGAAGCCCCGGTTCACGAGTTCCTGGTAGCCGTCCTCGTAGTACAGGTCGGGGTCACGCTCGAAGGTGGTGCGCAGGGCGTCGGCCAGGTCGGCCGCGGCGGCGGACTCGATGAGGGTGACGCCGATGTACTCGCCGCTCGCCTCGGCCGGATCCATCAGCTTGGTGATGCGGCGCACGCCGGTATCCGGGTCGACGACGACCTTCATCTCCTCGTCGGCGAGGTTCTTGACCGTGTCCAGGGCCAGGATGATCCGGCGGTCACCGCCGCGGGCCTCCAGGAGGGCGCGCTCGACGGAGGGCGGGTGGACGGTGTCGCCGTTGGCGAGGATGACGCCCTCGCGCAGCGCGTCCCGGGCGCACCACAGGGAGTAGGCGTTGTTCCACTCCTCCGCCTTGTCGTTGTCGATGAGGGTGAGCTTGACCCCGTAGCGCCGCTCCAGGGCGGTCTGCCGCTCGTACACCGCCTCGCGGCGGTAGCCGACGACGATCGCGGCCTCGGTGAGGCCGACCTCGGCGAAGTTGGCGAGGGTGAGGTCCAGGACGCTCTTCGGTTCACCGGGGACGGCACCCTGCGCCTCGGCCCCCTCGGGCCCGACCGGCACCAGTGCCTTGGGCAGGGCGTCGGTGTAGGGGCGCAGGCGCCGTCCGGCGCCTGCGGCGAGCACGAGGCCGATCATGCGGGTACTCCGTTTTCCCTTGTTCCGCCGGGGCCGTTCTCGCGGCGGCCGGCGGGATCGTCGGTCGGGGTGTCGGCGCGGCTCCCGGTCGGATCCGCGGTGGGGTCGGCGGGCACGTCGACCTCGTCGTGGACGGCGGGCGCCGAGGAGGAGGTCCAGAACCGGACGCTCTCGGCGGGCACGACCACGGCGAGCGCGCCGGCCGCGATCACCAGGGTGAGGGTGAGGCCGGCGCCCCCCGCCGCCCAGAGGGCGGAGGCGGCGACGACCAGCAGGACCCGGCCCTCGTGGCCCCCCATGGCGAGGACCAGTCGGCGGGGCGGCGCCCCGGCACCGCCGCGCAGGCGGTACACCGTGTCGTAGTGATGGTAGGCGGTGACGGCCACCAGGCAGAAAGCGGCCGGCAGGGTCGCGTTCACCCATCCGCCATCCGCGCCGGAGGCGTGGATGGCGATCACCAGGACGGTGCCGTACTCGCCGAGGCGGAACAGCGGCGGCAGCAGCCAGTCCAACCGGCCGGTCGCGGGGGCGGCGACGGCCAGGCCCGCGCAGACCGCGTAGCCGAGGGCGAGCAGGGGGGTCCAGACGGCGCCGGCCACGCCGGGCAGCAGCAGCGCGGCCGGCGCCAGGAGGACGGCGGCCAGGGCCCACAGCGGCGCGGCGAAGCCACCGGGGCGGCGCCGGCCGGCGGTGAGTCGGGCCACGGCGCCGGCGAGGGGGCCGGTGTCGGTGAGGATCCCCAGCGCCCGGGCGGCGGCCGGGCCGGCTGTGCGCGGGCGCAGCGAGCGCAGGAGCCGCCCGGCGGTGGTGTAGCAGGCGGCGAAGCCACCGGCGACCAGCAGGACGACCAGGGTGGTGCGCGGGGTGGTCAGCGCGGTGAGGACGGCGATCAGGGCCCAGCGTTCACCGATCGGCAGGATGATCATGCGGCGCAGCCAGATGGTCCAGCCCACCCGGTCCAGGCGGCCGGAGAGCGCGGCGGCGCGTCCGGCGGGGTCGGCGGGGTCGGCGGGCTTCCCTCCGGTGCCCCCTCCGGTGCCCGATGCGGGGGTCGGCGGCGCGGTGCTCTCGGTGAAGGCGAAGTCGACGATGTGCCGGCAGGTCTGGAGCACCATGGCGCCCAGGGCCAGGGCCCAGATCGTGCCGTCGTCCCCGGCCCGTACGGCGCCGATGGCCAGGCCCGCGTAGAAGGCGTACTCCTTGACCCGGTCGAAGGTGGCGTCCAACCAGGCGCCGAGCGTGGAGTAGGCCAGGGTGTAGCGGGCCAGCTGGCCGTCCGCGCAGTCCAGCGCGAAGGAGAACAGCAGGAGCGCGCCCGCCGCGACGAAGCCGCCGCGGGTACCGGTCGCCGCGCAGCCGGCGGCGATCAGGGCCACCGCGAGGGATGCGGTGGTGACCTGGTTGGGGTTCAGGCCCCGACGTGCGCACCAGCGTGCCAGGTACCGGGACCAGGGGCTGATCGCGAAGGTGGTGAAGAAGCCGTCACGGGACTTGACCGCGGAGTCCAGGCGCACCCGCTCGTCGTCGACGCCCGCCTCCCGCTCCCGGGCCGCGGCGCGTTCCCCGGTGGTGCGCGGCACGGCGGCGACCAGCGTGCCGAGCGCGGGGCGGTGGACGGTCGTGCCCGCCTCCTCCAGCCGGGCCGCCAGCAGGTCGGGCAGCGGGGTGTCCGGGGCGAGGAGTCGGGAGTCGCCGGGGCGGGCCCCGGCGATCTCCCCGGGGGCGGCGGCCAGCGCGGCCCGGCCGGTGGGCCGCACGAGCAGGACTCCGGGGGCCGCCGCCGCCGGGAAGCGGGGGTCGGTGAGGGCCAGTCGCAGGGCGTGGCGGTGGCCGACGAAGTCGGCGTCGACCACGGCGACCGGGACGTGGGCCGGCACCTCCGTCAGGGCCCCTTCCAGGGCCCGGGCGGCGCGGGCCACGTGTCCGGAGGCGCCCGCTTCCAGTCGGCGCGGCGTGAAGCCGAGCGCCCGCAGGTGGTCCTCCAGGGCCGAATCGGCCGGGGGGTCACCGATGAGGATGGCGATCGACAGCTGAACTCACTCCTTGGGACGCGCCGCGCCCGCCTCGGGAAGGGCCCCCGGTGGGACCGGGCCGGACGCGGGGCCGGGTACGGGGGCTGAGGCTATCCGATCGAACGAGGCGGTGTTCACCTCGGCTTCATCGGTGTCGGGTTGCTCTCATCACCATCCCCCTGCCCTCCTCCGTCG
>NZ_VKHT01001360.1 GCF_014141535.1 Streptomyces alkaliphilus
CGGCCCGCTCCCCGCGATCGGGGGGCCGAAGCCGCCCGGCGGCGGCCCGAACGGCGAGGGTGGTGTGTTCGGCGGCGGTCCGAAGCCCGTCGGTGCCGAATGCGGACCCTCTGTTCCGGAAGTGGTCATCCCCGTCACCCCTCCGTCCCGGACGGCTCGCCGATCCGGGTCGCTCCGGGCGGCCCCGGCGGGACCGCCGTCACCCCGCGCGGGCACGCGGGATCCGCACCACCATGGCCCGGGCCCCGGCGGTCGGGTACGGAAGACGGCGGGCTGTTGCACGCTTGTTGCCCGCCGCGCACACACCACCGGCACGCACACCCGCACCCGGGGTCCGCCCCTTCCGCACCACCCTCCCGGCTTCCCGGCAAAGGGGGAACCGGCGGTCGGGGCGCCGAGGGGGCGCCCGCTCAGCCCCACCCGTGCAGGGACACCCCCGCCGGGCGCCGATCCACGCAGGCGGCCAGGATCCGATGGGTGGAGAGCACCGCCTCGCCCGGTATCGCCCCCACCGGCACCCACTCCACCCGGTCGTGCTTGGTCGGCTCGCGGTTCACCGGCTCCCCCTCCCAGCGCTCGGCCGTGAAGACCACGGTCACGAACCCGTCCGGCCCCTTCGGCGCCCGGGCCCCGTGCACCACATGGGCAAGGGTCAGGTCCTCCTCGGCGACCCGGATGCCGGTCTCCTCCCACAGCTCCCGGACCGCCGCCGCGCTCACCGACTCGCCCCGATCGGTCTTGCCCACCGGCAGGTCCCACAGCCCCGGCGCGAACCCCGCCTCCGGCCCGCGCCGCACCATCACGACCCGACCCGCCGCCCGGTCGTGCACCACCACCGCCGCGCACAGCACCACCAGCACCCGCGTTCCGGAACCCGCCTCGATCACCGTCGTCTCGTCCACGCCCCACACCGTACGAGCCGGCTCCGACAACCCGCCGGCCGTTATCCACAGGCCCCTTCGTTCATCGGACTCATCGCACCGG
This sequence comes from Streptomyces alkaliphilus, assembly GCF_014141535.1. Classification (GTDB taxonomy): domain Bacteria; phylum Actinomycetota; class Actinomycetes; order Streptomycetales; family Streptomycetaceae; genus Streptomyces; species Streptomyces alkaliphilus. Next base: position 985 of record NZ_VKHT01001360.1, read on the forward strand.
CGTGGTGGGGGTCGGAGGGGGCGCGAACGACGAACGGGCCGCCGCGAGCGCACCCGTCGGGGTGCGGT
>NZ_VKHT01001361.1 GCF_014141535.1 Streptomyces alkaliphilus
GGGCACCGGGGGTGGACGAGCGGTGTCGGGTCACCGGGGACGGCCTGTGGGCGATCGGCGACGTCACGGGGATCTCGCAGTTCACGCACGTGGCGCAGTACCACGGCCGGATCGTTGCGGACGCGCTTCTCGGTGGGTCCCGCCGCGCGGACCACACCGGGATTCCGAGAGTGGTCTTCACCCACCCGGAGGTGGCCGCCGTGGGGCTCACCGAGGTCGAAGCGCGGGAGGGGGGCGTCGAGACGGTCGCGTGCGAGCTCGATCTGGCAGCTTCCCTGGCCCGCCCCTGGACCTTCGAGACCGAGCCCGGGGGAACCCTGGGGCTGCTGGCCGACCGGCGGCGTCGGGTCCTGATCGGGGCGTGGGCGGTGGCTCCGTTGGCGGGCGAGTGGATCCACCAGGCGGCCCTGGCCATCCGCGCCGGTATCCCGATCGACACGTTGTTGGACGGGGTGGCCCAGTTCCCCACCTACAGCGAGTCCCTGCTGAAGGCCCTGGAGCGGCTCGAGCCGTAACTGCCGGGGCGTCACCGGGCACCCGGCCGAGCGGACGGTTTCACCGGCCGATGGAGTGGGCACGAGGGTCGGGAGCCGGGCCGCGCCCGGGGCTTCCCGGTGCCGGGGTTCCCGGGTGCCGAGCGAGGCGCCGTCGGTGAGGGGAATTCGACGGTCCCCCGTGGCGTTGATTACCCCGAGGGGTATCGGGCGCCGTTTTCGCGTCCACCGATCGTCCGGAAGGAGCCGGCACATGAGCAGCATCGCCCTGTCCGCCACCGACTTCGAGAACACCGTCACCGACAACGACATCGTGCTCGTGGATTTCTGGGCCTCCTGGTGCGGGCCGTGCCGGGCGTTCGCCCCGGTGTACGAGCGGGCCGCAGAGGCCAACCCCGACATCGTCTTCGGGAAGGTGGACACCGAGGCCGAGCAGGCCCTGGCGGCCGCCGCCCGGATCACCTCCATCCCCACCCTGATGGCCTTCAGGGAGGGCGTCCTGGTCTTCTCGCAGCCCGGTGCCCTCCCCGCCCCGGCGCTGGACCAGGTGATCTC
>NZ_VKHT01001362.1 GCF_014141535.1 Streptomyces alkaliphilus
GGCCGACCGTCCCGCCACCGACCCGGCCGCCGCCGGCGCGCCGGTCGGGCCGGAGGCCCCCGGCCCGCACATCCCCCTGGCCGAGGAGCCCCAGCGATGAGCGAATCACCCGTCCTGGAGGTCCGGGACCTGCACGTGGACTACGGACTCGGAGACGGAGCGGTGCGCGCCCTGAGCGGTGTGGACCTCACCCTGCGGCGGGGGGAGATCCTCGGCCTCGCGGGGGAGTCCGGCAGCGGCAAGTCCACCCTCGCCTACGGCATCACCCGACTGCTCCCGCCCCCCGGGGTGATCACCGGGGGAGAGGTGCGGTACCACGCCCGCGACGGCTCGGTCACCGAGATCCTCGACCTCACCGATCACGAGCTGCGAACCTTCCGCTGGCAGGAGATCTCCCTGGTCTTCCAGGGAGCGATGAACTCCCTCAACCCGGTGCTCTCCATCCGCGGCCAGCTCACCGACGTCCTGGCCGCCCACCGGCCGGGCATGAGCCGGGCCGCCCGCACGGATCGGGCCGTGGAACTGCTCAAACTCGTCGGCATCCCCGCGGATCGTCTTTCCGGCCACCCCCACCAGCTGTCCGGCGGGATGCGACAGCGGGTGATGATCGCCATGGCACTCGCGCTGGATCCCGAGATCGTCATCCTCGACGAGCCCACCACGGCCCTGGACGTGGTGATGCAGCGCCAGATCCTCACCCGACTGGCCGAACTGCGCGAACACCTGGGCTTCTCGGTGGTCTTCATCACCCACGACCTGTCGCTGCTGGTGGAGTTCTCCGACCGCATCGCCATCATGTACGGGGGGCGGATCGTCGAACAGGCCCCGGCACGTGATCTCTACCGGGAGGCGCACCACCCGTACAGCCACGGTCTGCTGCACTCCTTCCCCGCGCTGCACGGACCGCGGCGGGAACTGACCGGCATCCCGGGTTCCCCGCCGGACCTGCGGGCGATGCCGAGCGGTTGCGCCTTCCATCCCCGCTGTCCGCGGGCATTCGAACCCTGCGCCCGGGAGATCCCCCGGCCTGTCTCTGATACACCTCTGGC
>NZ_VKHT01001363.1 GCF_014141535.1 Streptomyces alkaliphilus
GCCCGGGACATCACCCACTCCCACTTCGAGGCCGGGGACCGGGTCGTCGTCATCAAGGGAGTCGCGGGCGCCGAGCTGTGGGGGGACGCCATGCGCGTCGTGGCCCCCTCCTGGCACACCCCCACCGACGAGGACGGGTGGCGGCTGCGGGACGCCACCGGCGGGGCCCGGACCTACGTCACCGGCCACCCCCGCTACCTGGTGCACCTCTCGCGCCACTGCCCCGACTGCCTGCTCCACCTGGGCGCCATGGAAAAGCGCTTCCTGCCGAAGTACGCCGGCTACAACGCCCTGATCGACTGCGGCTGGTACACCACCACCGCCCTGGGGCAGCTCGTGCACATCGCCGATGCCAGAGGTCCCCGATGATCTCCGCCCCATAACCGCCCCCGCCCCGCAGCACGGGGAAAGCCGGTTACGGCCCGGTGAGCTCAGCCACCGAGCCGGAAGCAATGGACGGTTGACCGCCGGGACCGGAAACCGAGACGTTCGCACCACCGTTTCTCCGCCTCACGGTCGGGGCGGGGGGTGAGATCAACGGTCCGGGCTCCTGCCTCCCGGGCGATCCGCGGCGAAGAGACCGGCCGCTCCCCGTCCTCGTCCCGTGTCGTCGACCACCACATCCTCCACTCGGGCCCGCAGGCCGAAGGGCAGGGGCGACAGCGCCAGGACAGCACTCCGATGATCGCCTCGGGGGATCGGCCCGGCAACGTGGCGGCCTCGCAGCTCACCCTCCGCTCGATAGCCTCCCGATCCAACGGCTCGGCCGTCGAGGACAGCTGCGGCAGCACGACGAACCCCTGATCCGCTTCCCGGACGGCCTGCACCCGGACCTCCCTGTCGGGAGCCCATCGCCGCCCGCCGGCTCCCTCGCACAGCCGCTCCCCGCGGGTTCCGACAGCCGGGGCGGTAGTCGCCACCCTGCCTTCGGCGGAGGTCCGACGCCCCTCCTCCGGCCGCACAGCGCCCGGCCGTCCGGTCCCGCCACTGGCCCCATCGCCTCGCCCTCCGGCGTGGTCGCCACCTCCCCACCGTGTGCCGTACCGCCC
>NZ_VKHT01001364.1 GCF_014141535.1 Streptomyces alkaliphilus
GCTGTGTATAAGAGACAGGCCTCCCGTTGCCTCACGAGCGGTGCCCCCCCGGTGGTGTCCGTGGCGCACGCCGCGCGCCGGCCGCTCCCGCGACGAGCGCGCCGGCCGTCGCCACCGCGAGCGCGGCCACGCCGACCCGGTGGGAGAGCCGGACCGCCCGGGCGATGTCACCCGGCTCCGGGGCCCGTCCGGCGGGGTTGAGGACCGGGCGGTGCTCGAGCCGTCCGCCGTAGGAGAGGGTGCCGCCCAGGCGCAATCCCAGCGCGCCCGCGAACGCCGCTTCCACCGGACCGGCGTTCGGGCTCGGGTGTCGCCCGCCATCGGCACGGCGCGCCCGCCGGGCGCCGCGCCGGTCGGGCCCGACGGCGGCCACGAGCAGCGCGGTCAGTCGGGATCCGGGCAGCCCCGCGAGGTCGTCCGACCGGGCGGAGGCCCAGCCGAACCGCGCGTACCGGGGGGAGCGGTGACCCACCATCGCGTCCAGGGTGTTCACGGCGCGAAAACCCATCAGCCCGGGCGCGCCGGCCACGGCACCCCACACCAGGGCGCCGACCACCGCGTCCGAGGTGTTCTCGGCGACCGACTCCACGACGGCGCGCGCGATGCCGTCCGCGTCCAGGGCCGCCGGGTCGCGTCCGCACAACCGGGGCAGCAACTCCCGGGCGCCCTCCGGGTCACCCGCCTCCAGGGCCGCCCCCACGCGCAGTGCCTCGCGCCCCAGGGTCGTCCCCCCCAGCGCGGCCCAGCAGGCCGCGGCGGTCATGACGGTCCGTCCCGATGGACCGAGACGGCGTTCCACCAGGGTGGCGGGCACGACGGTGCCGGCGACGCACAGGGCGGTGAAGGCGACCCCGGCGGCTCGACGGTCACGCCACAGCACGTTCTCCAGGGCGCCCGCCGCGCGACCGAAGCCGGCCACCGGGTGCCCGCGTCGCGGGTCGCCGAACAGTCGATCCGCCAGGTGACCCAGGAGCAGACCGGCTGCGGTCGAAGCGGCCGGGAGGAGCGAGGGGGTCGAACGCGGACGGCGGGTCGAGCGGTTCGGGGC
>NZ_VKHT01001365.1 GCF_014141535.1 Streptomyces alkaliphilus
GAGCCGAGGGGGTCGGGGAGGCACCCGGCCCCGGGGTCGGTGTGCGGTTGGTGACCTGGAACGTGCGCTCGCTGCGGGACGACCGGGCTGCGCTCGTCCGGACGCTGCGGGTGCTCGCCCCCGACGTGCTCTGCCTCCAGGAGATGCCGCGCTTCATCGGCTGGCGCCGGCACGCCCTCCGACTCGCCCGGGCGACCGGACTGCGCCACGTGGTGGGCGGCGCGCCCACCTGTGGCACCGCCGTACTGGTCGGCCCCCGGGTGCGGGTGGAGGACGCCGACCCGGTCCCCCTGCCGTACCACCCCGGTCTGCACCGTCGGATCGCGGCCAGGGCGCGGCTGCGGATCGACACCGCTCCGTTGACCGTGATCAGCTGCCACCTCGGCCTGGACGGGCGGGAGCGTCGCGCCCACCTCCGGCCGCTGCTCGCGGCGGCGACGCCGGGGCCGGTGGTCATCGCGGGCGACCTGAACGAGGGGCCCTCCGGGCCCGTTTTCCGGCGGCTGGCGGAGATCCTGCGGGACGCCGGGGCGAACCCGCCCGGCGGTCCCGGGCCGGCGGGCGGCGCGACCTTCCCCGCCCGGGCGCCCGGGCGCCGCATCGACGCGGTGCTCTGCGACCCGGTCGTGGGGGTGGAGGCTTGCGGACCGCCGGAATCCCGGCACCCGGCCCCGGGCGGCCGGGTGCCGGACGCGGAGGACCTGCGGCGGGCCTCGGACCACCTGCCGGTCCTGGCCCGGCTGCGGGTGCCGTCGGTCCGGCCGACCGACCCGCGGACGGAGCCGCGCCGGGGCCCGTGACCCCGGCACCCCGTACGTCCGATCGGGTCAGACGACCGCGCCGTTGCCGGGGCCGATCCAGTCGTCGTCGTCCCGGCCGTCCCGCATCCGCATCACCAGGGTGGCGAAGCCGCCGAGGAAGCCGCCGATGCCCAGGGTGACCACCCACCAGCTCATCGAGAAGCCGAGGACGGCGCTCAGGATCAACAGCAGCGGGCCGCCGAGCACCGCCAGCCAGGCGAACCGGGTGGTGGGGTCGGTCTCGGGG
>NZ_VKHT01001366.1 GCF_014141535.1 Streptomyces alkaliphilus
TGGCCGAACTGCTGGTGGGACGGGAGCGGGGGGAGGGGCCCGGGCACCGGCGGCGCACCCATCTGTTCCGCCGGCTCAGGCTGGATCCGGAGGCCCCCGGGACGCCGGTCGCCCCGGCGGGGAAGCCGCTGCCCGTCCCCGGACCGGCCGCGTCCGAACGCCGGGGCGACCCGGCGCGCGCCCCGGCGTCCGCGGAGGGCGGTGCGGAGCCGACTCCGGCGCCCGCCCCGCCGGTATGAGGTGAGGGGTGTGGAGCACCTGGAGAACGCGGAGCACCTGGAGAACGCGGAGCAGGAGGCCACGCGGCGATCCGGGGCGACGTCCCGGCGTCGGGCGACCACGGCGTTCCGAATGCGCGGCCTGCGGCTCCGGGCCGGGGAACCCGGCGCGTTCTTCACCGTCCACCTGGCCGGCGAGGTGCGTCGGTGCCCGGAGGGCCGGTCCGGGGCGGACGGTCCCCCGGACCGGGTCGGGAGCGCCCGCCGCCGGCTGCGCGAACGGGTGGAGCGGATCCTCGCCGAGCGCTCCGCGCTCGACCCCCTCGGAGCCCGGGACGCCGCGAACGACGGGATCTGCGCGTGGTTCGCACCGGTCCCGGGTCCGGAGGTGTGCGGTTCGGTCCGTCTCCGGGTGCGACGCGGGGACCGCCGGACGGCGGAGGAGCACCACCGGTTCCTCGCCGGGGTGGAGCGGGCGGGGGCGGAGGCCGCGCTGCGACTGGACCTCCTGCGGGACGTCCTCGCGGATCCCGATCGTCGAACGGCGTGGTGGATCGAGCGCCATCCCGACCGCCTCGCCGAGCTGGAGACCCTGCACGGGGTCACCGGCGCGCTCCGGCCGCGCCGGGCCGCCGCCCGTGACCCGCTGCACGAGGAGGTGACCCGGTTCGTCGATCACCTGCTCACCGACCTGCGCACGCCCTCGCAGCGCGAGGTCTTCCTGCGGGCGCTCACCGCGGCCCCGCACACCCTCGGCAGCGACGACCTGCGCGCCGTCGCCGGGAGGTGGAAGCCGGCGGGCTCCCCCGCCGGCGGGCAGGGGGAGGAG
>NZ_VKHT01001367.1 GCF_014141535.1 Streptomyces alkaliphilus
CCCCCACATCCATGAAGGGAAGTGCGCGATGGCAGTCCAGGAGCGCACCGGGCGGAGCACCGGCTCCCCTCGCCCGGAGTCCCCGGTCCCGGCGGCCCCCCGCCGAGAGGCCTCCGCCGCCGGTACCGAGGCGGGCTTCGGCGCCTCGCAGGCCGGACGTCTGCTCGCCGTCCTGCGGGTGGCGACCGGCCTGATCTTCCTGTGGGCCTTCCTCGACAAGATGTTCGCGCTCGGCTGGGCCACTCCCTCCGGGCGGGGGTGGATCGAGGGCGGGTCCCCGACCGCCGGTTTCCTCGGCTCGGTCTCGGTGGGCCCCTTCGAATCACTCTTCAACTCATGGGCCGGTGCCGCCTGGACCGACTGGCTCTTCATGCTGGGACTGCTCGCTCTCGGTCTCACCCTGGTCCTCGGGGTGGCGCTGTGGCCGGTCGCGATCGCCGGCGCGGTGATGCTGGCCTTCATGTGGGCGGCGGTCTGGCCCCCCGGACGGTTCCTGAGCGACGGCTCGCCCAGCGGCTCCACCAATCCACTGGTCGACTACCACGTGGTCTACGCGGCGGTGATGTTCGTCCTGGCCTCCACCCGGGCCGGAGACACCTGGGGCCTGGGCCGGCTCTGGGCCCGGATCGCCCCGGTCGAGCGGTTCCCCTGGCTCCGCTGATCCCCGGACCCGCGCGCCGCACCACCGTCCGCCCTCCCGTCCCCGACGGCCGGCACCGCCGGGCGCCGGAGACGGGAGGGGCCCCGCCGGGCGGCGGTGCCGGAACGCCGATGACCGGTCGCCCGCCGGCACCGGGAACCACCCCGACCGGGCCCCTCGGCGCCGAACCAGGGCCCATCGGACCGCCCCTGATACCCCGTCGGCCCCTGCCGGGGCCGGCGGAACCGAGGGACTGTGGAGTCACCGGCAGACGCCGGCCCCCCACATCCATGAAGGGAAGTGCGCGATGGCAGTCCAGGAGCGCACCGGGCGGAGCACCGGCTCCCCTCGCCCGGAGTCCCCGGTCCCGGCGGCCCCCCGCCGAGAGGCCTCCGCCGCCGGTACC
>NZ_VKHT01001368.1 GCF_014141535.1 Streptomyces alkaliphilus
GACCGACGCCTGGCGGGACTGGTAGGGGGCGGCCCTTCGGGCCCGGTGCGCCCGGTGGGGTTCACCCGTCGGGCGGCGGGTTCAGGTGCGCGTGAACGGGGAGGTGGTCGCTGCCGGTGGCGGGCATCACCAGCAGGCGTTCGATCTCCAGGCCCCTGGTCATCACGTGGTCGATGCGGGCGATGGGGAAGCTCTCGGGCCAGGAGAAGCGCAGCGGGCCGCCGGTGGAGTCCATCCGGTCGGTGACGGGGGCCAGTCCCCGGTCGTCGACGGTGCCGTTGAGGTCGCCGAGGAGCACGACGCGCTCCAGGGGTTCGGCGGCCAGGGCCTCGCCGGCGGCCAGGGCGGCCTCGTCGCGGAGGTCGGTGGTGAAGCCGGTGGGGCCGACCCGCACGGAGGGGAGGTGGGCGACGTAAACGGCGAGGTCGCCGCCCGGGGTGCGGGCGCGGGCGCGCAGCATGCCCCGGGTCCACTCCGGGCCGAGCGCCGCCGGCCGGACGTGGATGTTCCGCACCTCGTCCAGGGGGTGCCGGGACCACAGGCCGACGGTGCCCGAGACGACGTGGTGAGGGTATTCGGGATCGAGGATCGCGGAGAAGACGGGCAGGAGTTCGGGGGTGATCTCCTGGAGGCCGACGAGGTCCACCCCGCTGTCGGCGAGGAGTCGGGCGGTGCCGGCGGGGTCGGTGTTGTCGTCGCCCACGTTGTGCTGGACGACGGCGTAGCCGGTCTCGGGGACCGAGTGGGGATCGGGGGTGGTCAGGGCGGCTCCGTACAACAGCAGCCAGACGCCGGTGGGGACGAGGAGGGCGAGCAGGGCGCCGGCCGAGCGCCGCAGGAGCGCGGCGAGCACCGGGAGCGGGATCACCGCGCCCAGCCAGGGGCGGAAGGTTTCCAGCAGGCTGCCGAGCCGTCCCGGCGCGTTGGGCACGATGCCGGGGAAGGCCATGAGCAGGCCCGTGAGCAGGGCGAGCGGGACGAGGGCGCGGCCCGTCCGTGCGAAGGAGGGGAACGGGCGCGGGGCGGCGGCGTCCGCCCTCCCCGGG
>NZ_VKHT01001369.1 GCF_014141535.1 Streptomyces alkaliphilus
GGGTGGGCGGGCGGCGCACAGCGGCGTAGCCTGGAAGGTGGACTCGGGATTCGTTCCACCATCCCGCCGGGAGGCGGATGATCATGACCATCGTCAAGAGGAATTTCGACTCGGCGGACGAGGTCCGTCCCTTCGAGGACCACAAGGGACACCTCGACCTCCTCGAAACCGACCACGGGCTCGTGGGCCGCGGGGTCTTCGAACCGGGGTGGCAGTGGTCGAAGCACGTCAAGCCGGTGGCCGGCACGGACAGCTGCGAGGCGGCCCACACCGGTTACTGCGTCAGCGGCCGGATCAAGGTCGTCATGAACGACGGCGAGGAAGTCGAGTACGGCCCCGGGGACTTCATGGAGATCGACCCCGGCCACGACGCCCGGGTGATCGGCGACGAACCGTGCGTCCTCCTCGACTGGACCGGCATGGCCGACTACGCCAAGCGGATGGCCGCGCCCGCCGGCGTCTGACGCCCATCGACCGCGATCCCCTCCGCCCCGGCGGCGGGGGCGGACCCGGCCACCCGAAACCCCTCCGAGGCCCGGTGACCGAACGGGAGGCCCGCTCGGTCACCGGGCGAAACCGTTGGGCCGGGGTTCGGAGGGGATCCGCGACGGCTCGGTGCCGCGGGACGTCTCCCGGCTCTCACACCAGCCCGGGGTGCTCCAACTCGTCGGCGACCCGGTGGGCGTCGGCGAGCAGCGCCCCGTACAGCGGCCACTCACCGGGGGCGTCCAGGTTCTCCCGCCGGCAGCGCTCCATCAGCTCCCCGTATCCGGAGCGGACGGCCGCTATCGCCGCCTCCAGCTCCTCCTGCTCCGCGTCCCCCCTCGGCTCCCCGGAGCCGAAGCGCTCCACGGCCGCGGCGGTCTCCCCGAGCAACTCGGCGTAGGAGGTGAGGAAGTCCCGGGCCAGCGAGCCGTAGTGCTCGCTGCGCACCGCGTAGGTCAGGCCGCGCACGACGGAACGGGCGCGGAAACCCACCCGTTCGAGGACATTGACCGCCGTGTGGCGGGCGGCGTGGTCGGTGAGCGGCGGCCCCGGCGGGTGCG
>NZ_VKHT01000137.1 GCF_014141535.1 Streptomyces alkaliphilus
ATGCGGCGGTGGGGCCGGCGGACAGGGCGGCTTGCGGAACCTCTCCGGGTTCCAGCTCGAGGAGCCTGCGGGGTGGCGCTGTGGCGGCCTTGCCCGCGTTGTAGCGGCGCACCTCGTCGTTGTGGCGGGCGACCAGCTCGGGGAGTTCCTTGGACTCCTCGGGCTGGTCGATGGGGCGGAACGCCTGGGTGACCCACAGCTTGTCGAAGCCCCGGCCGGCGACCGTTTCGCGCAGGTCGCGCAGCTCGGTGAAGTGGGCTCCGGCCTCCGGGGCGTGACGGGCCGTCCACTTCTCGATGACGGGCCACTGGGAGTCGTCGTATGCCGCGGCCAGCACGGCGCGGCGGGCGGTGTCGTCCCCGTACCGCTCGGCTTCTTCGAGCATGGCGGTGCGCTGGTCGGCGTCGGCGTTCCGGGCCTCGGTGAGTGCGGTCTTCCACGCGGCGAGGAGCACCTGGCGGTCGGCGGCGGTCGCGGTGTCGGGGATATCGGGCCGGACGGGCAGGCTGTTCTCCAGCCAGCCGAGACGTTCGGTGCGGCGCGTGGTGAGGTCTTCCCAGTGTCGGCGGGCTTCGGCGACGGCCTGGCGCCATGCGGAGTTGATGGCGCGGGCCCGGTCGATGGGGGTGGTGTTGGTGTCGGTTCGCAGCACGGCGAGGACTTCGGGGAGGGCTTCGCGGGCCAGGCGGGCGCCGCGCACGGCGGGATCGTCCTTGGGGTGGGGAAGCGGGAGCGGTACGGCCATCACGCGGCCTCCTGTCGGGTGCGGGTGAGGTGGTGGGCGTCGTCGGGGTGCCAGGCGCCGCGGGCGGCGGGTTCGATGCCGGATGCGGCGGCCAGTCGTCGGGCGTGGCGGGCGGTGACGCCGAGGAGTTCGGCGAGCTGGTCGGTGGTGAGCAGTTCGTGCCGTGAGGGTGCCGGATCGGGGTCGGGTGTCCGTGCGGGGTGTCCGTTCGCGGTCATGGCGTGGTGGTGGGCCGCGGCCCGCAGGGCGTCGAGGGCGTCGGCCATGTCGGGCCGCAGGCGTCCACCGCCGTCGCGGTGGCGGGCGAGTTCGCGCCGCAGGATCACCCACAGGGGGTAGGCGACGGATGCGGGCAGGACGACCACGCCGGCGGTGTAGGCGACGGCCGACGGCCGACGGGCGCTCACCGGGGCTCCTCCGAGGAGTCCGGGTGGTAGAGGCGGGAGAAGTTCCCCACGGTGGTCGGGTCGTGGCTGACGCCGTCGCCGTCGACGTCGAGGGCATGGAGGTTGCCGTCGGATGTGACGAGCCAGCCGACCACCGGGGTGCTCTCCTTACCGCCCTCGTCCTCGGTGTCGTACTCCACCCTCCAGCCGTCCCCGGGGAGGGCCGCGACGACCGTGGGGACCTGGGACAGGCAGTCGAAGTTGCTGTAGGAGGCGGCGGGGCGAAGGCGTCCCGTCTTGGTGTCGACCACCAGGGCTTCCCCCGTCTCCGGGTGCCACGCCTCGACGTCCAGGACGTTCCCGACCTGCCGCCCCTGCGGGGCGGTGAAGTGGGCGACGTAGCCGGTCTTGTTGAACTCCGTCATGGCTGGTTCCTCCGTGTGGTGGTCTGCGGGGTTCCGTCATCGTGCGGCCCCGGACGGTAGCCAAGCGCATCGGTGGCGCCCCGGGGTGCGGCTTCTCGTTCTTCGCCCGCCGGCTCCCGCCGGCCGAGTCGGGCGAGCTTGGCGCGTCGGCGGGCGGCCAGGCCCGCGCGGCGGCTTTCGGCGAAGGCGGCCCGCATGGCACGGCGTCGCTCGGCGCGTTCGCGTGCCGGGTCCGGTAGTCCTTCGAGGGGAAGCGGCGGTTGTTCGGTGGTCATCCCGACCCCCTTCCGGTGGGGTGTTCGGTGGCTCTCGGTGGTGACGTTCCGTTACGTTCGGGGAGGGGGGACGGGTTGGCTACGAAGTAAGGCGAAGTTACGAAACAAGCAGTTCAGCGAGGGTGAGGGTTTCCGACTTACTTCGTTGCGACGAAAGAAGTCGAGAAAGCCCCTTCGCGTCTTCGCAGGTAGGCGGCTTACTTCGTTAGTTAGCCTTCTTTCGTCGCAGACCCATAAGGGGCCGTCCACCCGTGGGCTCCGACCACTCTTCGTAGTTGCCGAGGGTCAGCAGTTCGGCCCACAGGGCGTTGATCTGATCCTTCTTCCGGTTCCTGCCGAAGCACTCGGCGACGATGGCGGTCCGGGTGACGCCCCGCTCCCCACCGGCGTCCACGAACGCCTTCAACCGGTCGAGGTCGGGGTTGCCCGAGGTGTTGCCGAACACCCACCAGGCGGAGTCCTCGGCGTAGGACCACATCGCCTCGGCGGCCTGGAGGTGGGGCAGGTCGATGACCTCGGAGCCGTCCAGGAGCGCCGCGGTGACCGACAGCCGCAACACCTGCGGCGCGGCCCGGGCGACGACCTGGGCCACGGGCCCGTCCCCCGCGTGGTCGGCGGCCAGACGCTTGTACAGGTCCCGCCAGTGCCGGGCGGCCTCGGGGGTGCGGCGCATCCGGCCCACCGATCGGGCCCGGTCGATGGCGGCCCGCAGACTGGCGCCCATCGCCTTGAGTTCGGCTTCGGCCAGGTCCCCGCCGTCGGGCAGCAGCTTCGAGCGGCGCGAGAGCACCGGCAGATACCGGTTCATGGTGCCGCCGGCCCGCTCGGCTTCGTTGAGCTTGGCCCGCAGCTCGGTCGGGGTGATGTGCCCGACGATCCCGATGTGCGGATCGGTGGCCACCTTCGGGCGCAGCGTCATCGTGCGCAGCGTCCCGCCGTCCCACGCCTGCCGGATGACCGGCAACAGGGTGTTGCCCTCCCGCTTGCCCTGGGCGAGCACCGAGGCGAACTCGGACTCGATGACCAACAGCCGCTTGTCGACCACGCCCTCATCGAAGTGGTCGGAGTCCAGGTCGTCCCCGGACCCGTCGCGGACCTGCTGAATGAGCCCTTCGGCGGACGACAGGCCGCTGACGACCTTCGCCGTGCAGAACTCGGGATCCGCGGCCTTGAGCACGCGCCGGATCTCGGCGAACGAGGTGCCCTTCATGCCGCCGGCGGTGCGGCCGATGATCAGCGTCCAGACCTTCGCCCCGTGCTCCACACCACCGGTCAACATGTGCGGCGACCCGCCGATCATGGCGCCGGCGGCCGTGAAGAGGGTGAACAGCATCGCCGCCGGGTCGGCCTCGGTGTGGGGCTCGATGGTCTGCACGATGGTGCCCGGCAGCCCGTGCAGGGCCGCCGGGGCGAGAGTGGGCCACGGACGGCCCACCGGCGAGGGTTCCCGGGCCTCCCCGGGGTGGCCGGTCATGACGCCGGCGATGGTGGGATCGGTCATGCGGCTGCTCCGGACTGTTCGGGACGGCGACGGGGGAGGTCGACCTGGCGGCCGTCGATGCAGTGGCGCCACCACCCGGGCCGGCCCGGGATCGCGACGGACCACCCGGGCCGGGCGACAACGGGCGTCGGCTTGCGGGCGTTGCGGGCGTCGGCCTCGGCGCGAACGCGGTCGAGCATGGTGGCCAGGTCGACGCGGCGGGCGATGCGCCCGGTCTCCTCGATGGCGTCGCCGAACACCTCGTCGTACCAGGCATCCGGGTCCTCGTCGGCGAGCCGGTCGAGGCGGTCCTGTTGGGCTTCTTGGCGTCGCCAGGCTTCGGCGGCCGCCAACAGGGCGGCGGCCCGTCGGGGGTCGGTGGCGTCCAGCTCCAGCCAGGCGGCGGAGCCGTAGGCCGGCACGGTGTCGTCGTCCAGGCCGTCGAGGAGATCGTGGGTCCGGGCGGACGCCCACAGGGCGGTGACCTGCCCGGGGTCGATGTGCTCGCTCACGACGCCTCCCGGTCGGGGGCGAAGCGGCGGCGGATCTCCCACAGTTGCCACCCGCGGGCGCAGCAGCGCCGGATCTCGGCGCGCACCTCGGGCAGCGTCAGGCCGTAGGGGTTGTTCGCGAGAAGGTGCCGTGCGGGCACCCGACGCGGTACGGTGGTCTCCGACCCGCCGTCCAGCTGGTCTTTCTGCGTCCTCCGGTGCTCCACCACCGGGGGACGCTTTTCGTTGGTCGTCATGCCGCCTCGCCCCCGGTCGTCACGGTCTGGGCGTCCAGCCAGGCCTCGATCGCGCTGCGCCGGTACATCACCCGTCCCGACCTGCCGGGCGTCGTCTTGATGTAGGCCGGCCCTTCTCCCATCCACCGCCAGTTGGCGAGGGTCTGGAGGCTGAACCCGTACTCCGCTTGCACCTGCTTCGGCGACAGCAGTTCGTTGCGCATTGTTTTCCCTTCCATGGTGTTCATCTTAGACACTGTGATGTGTATAGTGACCACTATGCCGCAGACGAAAGTACCACTGTCGAAGCGAGAACGAACAGCGCGCCGTCTTACGCTGTGCCTCATGACCGAGGAGAAGCAGCGACGTCCCCGCCCTTCTGTGCCCTACGGCCCCACCGCCAAGACGGTGGCCGAGGGAGTGCAGAAGATGCGTAAGCGGCGGCAGCTGACGATCTACGAGCTGTCGGCTTTGCTGAAGAAGGCGGGGCGTCCGATCACACCCTCGGCAATCGCGAAGATCGAACGCGGGGAACGCCGCGTCGATGTAGACGACCTGATGGCACTGACTACCGCCCTAGGCGTCTCGCCCGCCGCTCTACTGCTGCCCCTCAAGGACTCCCCACATCAGTCCATCGAGATCACTGGCGCCGGTGAAGTGCCCGCCGATGTGGCATGGGAGTGGGCGAGCAATGAACGTTCCCTCCCCCTTTCCTCGGGGGACGCCAGTGAAGCGGAGCTGGGCTATCAACTGCACAGCCTCCCCCCGGGGCGGCGTTACCTGAGGAGCCGGCCCGTCGGTCGCGCGGTGGAAGCGCTCCGTCGAGACGTCGACCGTGTTGTCGAGATCTCCCAGCGGAGCCAGTCCCGCCACCCGAGCGAGTTCGCCGACCGACTGGCCGCAGCCCGGCTCTCGCTCGGTCGACTTGAGGCGGAACTGGCCCGGATGGAAGCAGAACGGGAAGAGTTCGACCGGTCCTCCCGGGAGGAGCTGGAGCGGCTTCGCCAGGAAGCGGCGCGGCTGGTCGAGGAACAGAGTCGGGGAGGTGGCGACGATGGCGCGGGTGTGGATTGAAGACCGGGCGAAGCACGCCGACTTCCTGGCCGCCGTGGAGAAGGCGAAGGCCGCACGACGGGAGCCCCCGGGTCGGTGGCGGGTGCGGTGGTACGACCCCGACAACAAGCCGAAGGCCAAGACGTTCCCGCGCAAGCCCCCGGCCGAGGCGTTCCGGGACGAGCTGTTGCAGCGCCTGGCGAACGGGTCCTACCGGGACCCGGCCGCAGGGAAGACGACGTTGGAGAAGGTGGCCGAGGAGTGGTTCGCCGCTCAGGCGCACCTCAAGCGGTCCTCACGGTCGCGGTACCGCCGGGCGCTGGACGCCTACGTGCTGCCGAAGTGGGGGACCACGCCGGTGGACCGCATCCGGCACGAGGACGTCGCCGAGTGGATCGGGCACCTGACGACGGCGGCCGGGCTGGGCGGCAAGCCGCTGGGACCGGCGGTGGTGCGGGGCCTGCACCGCGTGCTGTTCATGACGCTGGAGTGGGCGGTGCGCACCGGCCGGGTGGCGTCGAACCCGGCGGCCCGGGTGCCGCTGCCGCGCCGGGGCCTGCCGGATCACGTGTACCTGACGCACGACCAGGTCGACCGCCTGGCGGACGCGGCGGGGAGGTTCCGGCCGCTGGTGCTGCTGCTGGCCTACACCGGACTGCGGTTCGGGGAGGTCTCCGCGCTGCGGGTGGGCCGGGTGGACCTGGCGGCGCGTCGGGCGCACGTGGTGACCGCCTTCGCCGAGGACAACGGGGAGGTCTACGAGGACACCCCGAAGGACCACGAACGGCGCTCGGTGCCGCTGCCGGCCTTCCTGGTCGCCGAACTCAAGCCGGTGGTCGACGGCCGCGCCGAGGGGGAGCTGCTGTTCCCCGCGCCGCGCAAGGGCCCGCTCCGGGCGCACAACTTCCGATCGAGGGAGTTCGCGGCGGCGGTGAAGGCGGCCGGCCTGGGTCACCTGGGGGTGACCCCGCACAAGCTGCGGCACACCGCGGCGTCCCTGGCGATCGCGGCCGGGGCGGACGTGAAGGTGGTGCAGACGATGCTCGGGCACGCATCGGCGACGATGACGCTGGACGTCTACGGGCACCTGTTCCCCGACAGGCTGGACGAGGTGGCCGACGCGCTGGACGCCCAGCGCACCGCGGAACGCTCCCGGAACGCCGACCGCGGGGAGGACGAGCCCGCGTGAGGTGTACAAAATACGTACCGCCCGCCCGGAGTCCTCCGGACGAGCGGTGAGCAACTGGCCTTGACCAGCATCTTCGGTTGTGATGTGCGCGCTCGGCAGGATTCGAACCTGCAACCTTCTGATCCGTAGTCAGATGCTCTATCCGTTAAGCTACGAGCGCTGGTCGATCCGGGCGGCGGGGCCGCCGGTCGGCGTTGCGGGAACAACATTACATGACCCGCGCCGTGAGACGAAATCGATTGCCCCCACCCGACGCGACCTGCGAAAACCCTCTCGATCGGTCATCCGCGCGGGTGAATCACCGGCGCGGGAAACCACCCCCCGGGGGCCTGCCGGGAGCGGCGACGGGGAGGGACGACAGCGGTCCCGGAGGCCGGCACCCCGGGGTACCGCGAGGGGTCCGGGACACGGCACCATGACGATTCGGGTCGGGCCGCCGCGCGCCACCGGGGCCCCGCACGACGAAGACCCCCGGCCGTGTCGGCCGGGGGTCCCCGGTGCTTCAGCTGCGGAGGCTCCGGGATTTGAACCCGGGATGGGGGGTTACCCCAAACCGCATTAGCAGTGCGGCGCCATAGACCAGACTAGGCGAAGCCTCCACGCACCTCACGCCCGCGCGAGAGCCGCGAGAGCGGGTGTGTGCGAGCAAATGATGCCACAGCCGTCACGGCCGGAGCCACTCGCGCTCCTCCGGACGGGGGGCATCCGGTCGTGTCGCGTTGCGCAACCACTTTCCGTGAGCAGCGTTGAACGGGTGGGGACAATCCGTCGGTTCCGCCGCCGGACCCCGCGAAACCCGTGGAAACCGCACAACCCACGCAAGCGTGAAGTGGCACGCATCCGACCCTAGGAGCGCAACCCCCATGGACTTCACCTCCCTCACCGCCGCCGCGCTGGCCGCCCTGGCGGCCCTGGCCGCCGGTCCGCAGGCGGGCGCCCCGGCCGAGCCGGGCGAGGCCGGGACGGCCGCCAGGCCGATCGCCCACGACCTGAGGATCACCGTCTCCGAGGACGGCTCCCGTTCGTCCTCCCGCACCCACACCCTGACCTGTGAGCCGACGGGCGGTGACCACCCCCGGGCCGAGGCCGCCTGCGAGGTGCTGCTCGGGGCGAACACCCGTGGGACGGATCTGTTCGCCCCGATCGGTCCCGACACGATGTGCACCCAGCAGCACGGCGGCCCGGCCACGGCCACCGTCGCCGGGAGGTGGAACGGCGAGCAGGTGCGCGCGACGTTCTCCCGCACCAACGGCTGCGAGATCGCCCGTTGGGACGCGATGGTGCCGGTGCTGCCGTCGATGGTCGGACAGCCTTCCTGATCGGGCCGACCGTCGGGGCCGTCTCCGTATCCCCCCACCGGGGGTGCGGTGCGGCCCCGGCGGCCGGGGCCGCACCGCACCCCCGTACCCCCGTGGGCCCGTGCCACGTGCCGGCTCGGCCGGGCCCACCGCGGTTTTCCGGCCCCGCTTCCGGCTCCCCGGGCTCCCCGGTCCGCCTCCCGGCGCTCCGCGTCGTGTCCCCTCCC
>NZ_VKHT01001370.1 GCF_014141535.1 Streptomyces alkaliphilus
GGGGCTCGGGAAGGGCGTCCCGATGACCGACGAGGACGGCCCAGGGGTCGTCGTAGGCGAAGGGGGGACTGCCCGTGGCCAACTCGTAGAGGACGCAACCGAGGGAGTAGAGGTCGCTGCGCGGATCGACCGTCCCCCCCGAGATCTGCTCGGGGGACATGTAGTGCGGGGTGCCCATCGCCATACCGGTGACGGTGAGACGGGCGCCCGGGTCGATGTCGCGGGCGGGTCGGGCGATGCCGAAATCGCACACCTTGACCGTCCCGTCGGTCAGCCGGACGATGTTGGTGGGTTTGAGGTCCCGGTGCACGATCCCCCGACAACGGGTGTGATCGAGGGCCGCGGCGACCTGTCGGGCGATGTCGGCGACCTCCCCGTGCGGCAGGGGGGCACCGGCTCGGTCGGTGAGCAGTTCCCCCAGGTTCCGGCCGTCCAGGAACTCCATGACGAGGTACAGCAGGCCGTCGTGTTCCCCGAAGTCGTGCACGACGGTGATGTTGTGGTGTTGCAGTCCGGCGGCGAGCCGCGCCTCGCGGCGGAACCGTTCGCGCAGGGGGTGGGGCGCGCCGGGGTCCTCGCCCGGCCCGCCGTCGGGGCGGAAGCACTTCACGGCGACCCGTCGGTCCAGGGTCCGGTCGCGGGCCCGCCACACCCGGCCCATGCCGCCGCGGCCGACCTGCTCGAGCAGTTCGTACCGTCCGTGGATCAGCCCGGGATCCGCCATCGTCCCTTCCGAACCCCCGTCTCCGTCCCGATCCGCGCGGCACGCCGCCTGCCGCGGACAGTATGGCGGCGAAACGACGGCCGAACGGGGGCGCGCGGGAAGGGCCCCCCTCACGGGGAACCCCCCGCCGGGGCGGCGGGAGGAGCCCGGAACGGCCTGGACACGGGCCGGGCGGGGCCCGCGCGGGGTCCGGCGCGGGTTCCCGGTTCACCCACCGGTTTCACCCCTGCGGGTGGTCTCCGGCGCCGGTGGTGGACCACCGTCCCTCCCCGTTCCGGGAGTCGGCCGGAACACGCCGCGGGGACCCGGGGCGGGTG
>NZ_VKHT01001371.1 GCF_014141535.1 Streptomyces alkaliphilus
CCCCCGAGCTGCTGGAGCGGGTCGCCGCCCTGCCCCCGGCCGACGACACCCCCGACGTCGACGAGCGGCGGGCCACCGAACCGGAGGACTCCTACGGTCTGCGGCGCCTGCTGCGCGGTCTGGGACGCCCCCTGCTGTTCGCCCTGCTGCTGGTGGTCGCCGACGCCGGCGCCGCCCTGCTGCTGCCCATCCTCATCCGGCACGGCATCGACGAGGGCGTCACCCGGGGCGCGCTGGACGGTGTCCTGGTCGCCGCCGCGATCGCCCTCGGCGTGGTGCTCGCCCAGTGGCTCGTGCAGTACGGCGGCCTGCGGGCCGTCGGCCGCACCGGCGAACGCGCCCTCTACGCACTGCGCCTGAAGATCTTCTCCCACCTCCAGCGGCTGGGGCTGGACTACTACGAGCGCGAACTGACCGGCCGCGTGATGACCCGGATGACCACCGACGTCGACGCCCTGACCACCTTCCTGCAGACCGGACTGGTGCAGGCACTGGTGTCGATCATGACCTTCCTCGGCATCCTGGGTGCCCTCGTCGTCATCGACCCACAACTCGCCCTGGTGGTGCTCGCCACCCTCGTGCCCCTGATCATCGGCACCGTCTTCTTCCGGCGGGCCAGCGTCAAGGCGTACGAGCTGGCCCGGGAACGGGTCGCCGGCGTCAACGCCGACCTCCAGGAGAACGTCTCCGGCCTGCGTCTGGTGCAGGCCGCCCGCCGCGAGGCCGGCGCCGAGGAGCGGTTCGCCGAGCGTTCCGACGGCTACCGCCGGGCACGGGTGCGGGGACAGTGGCTCATCTCGATCTACTTCCCCTTCGTGCAGCTGCTCGCCACGGTGGCCACCGCCGGGGTGCTGGTCCTCGGTTCCGGCCGGGTCGCCGCCGGCACCCTGACGGCGGGAGCCCTGGTCGCGTACCTGCTCTACATCGAGCTGTTCTTCGCGCCGGTGCAGCAGCTCTCCCAGGTCTTCGACGGTTACCAGCAGGCCACGGTCTCCCTGGGCCGCATCCAGGAACTGCTGCGCGAGCCGACCTCCACCCCGC
>NZ_VKHT01001372.1 GCF_014141535.1 Streptomyces alkaliphilus
ACGGATACCACCGTCGCGGGGGCCGTTGCCGTTCGCCGCCGGCAGGAGCGCCGGGTTCCCCCGGCACACGACTCGGCCCTCCCACACCCGAAAGAACGGGAAGGGAGGGCCGGGCTCTCAGCGGCGTTCGCTCACTTCTTGTTGCGGCGCTGCACACGCGTGCGCTTGAGGAGCTTGCGGTGCTTCTTCTTCGCCATACGCTTGCGCCGCTTCTTGATAACAGAGCCCACGACTACCCTCGCTCACTTCGATTACTCGGTGCGGGGCGTCCGAGCCCACACGACCTACATCGGGCCAGCCTACCGTTTACGGGGCCCCCGGGGTTAATCGAGGTACCGAGGAGGGGTCGAAAAGCGCCGGCGACGCCGGAATCCGCCTCCTCCACGTCGTCCCCACCGGCCCCAACAGCTCCCGGACCGGGGGAGATACCGGAAAAACCGAAAGCGGGGCGGCACCGGCGGCGGGGACGCCCCGGGTGACGCACCCGACACCGGACCGGCGCCCGGACCATGACGTCGGCCCGCCCCCGAGGGGACGGGCCGACGGATCGACGGATCATCACGACGGCCCCGGCGGGAGGGGCCGCGGAGAGCGTCAGGCGCTCTCCACCCCCACATAGGAGCCCTGGAGGTACTCGTGAACAGCCTGCTCGGGGACCCGGAAGGACCTTCCCACCCGGATCGCGGTCAGATGACCGGCGTGCACCAAGCGGTACACGGTCATCTTGGACACTCGCATCACCGCGGCGACCTCCGCCACGGTCAGGAACTTGGCTCCGTTGAGGAGCCCTTCACCAGCAGCCATGCCACACCTGACCTTCCGCACATGTCGGACACCGGCTTCCCCTCCGGCGCCTCCCTCTCGCATGCGCGCTCATCCCCAGGTTAGGGGCGCGTGATGCGAGGGGGGAAGAGGGGCAGAACGAGTCTTTTACCGTGACAGAGAAGCCCTATTGAGCACGGAGGGGAAGGAGCGACGGACGGGGACACGGTTCCCCGGCGGCGATCCGGAGCGGCCACACCCCCCTTCTC
>NZ_VKHT01001373.1 GCF_014141535.1 Streptomyces alkaliphilus
CCCCCAGGGCCGCCCCCACGGCATCGGAGAACCCCGGCATCCGGCGCGGGTCGACCGGTTCGACCCGGCACTCCGTTCCCGCCGCCTCCAGCACCCCGCGGGCCCCGGCCAGTTCGGCGAACAGGTCGGCGTCGCGATAGCCGCGCAGCACGGCCCGCATCTCCCGCTGCGACTCCCGGGCGATTCGCTCGACCTCGATCATCTGGTCCACCGCCGCGTCGGCGCCGCGCCGGGCCAACTGGGCGGCCAACTCGCTCTTGAGGGCGATCACCGACAGGTTGCGGCCCAGTACGTCGTGCATGTCCCGGCCGAAGCGCAGGCGTTCCTCGGCGACCGCCAGTCGGGCCCGGGTCTCCCGGGACGCCTCCAACTCGTCGACCACCCGCAGCGACCAGGCGGAGGTGCGGTAGGTGAAGCCGAAGAACGAGGCCCAGAGCACCGCCAGGAGCGACATCCGGACCAGGGTGTTCGCCGGTAGGCCGCCCACCGCCGCCGCGACACTCCCCGCGGCCACCGCCGCCGCCGCCCAGGTGGTGCCGACGGAGAGCGAGTGGATCAGCAGGGCGGGCCCCGCGAAGAACACGGGAAACCACACCATGGCGGGCGCCGCCTCCGGTTGCAGCCCCCCGGTCCGCAGCAGCAGGACCCCGAGGAGGAGGCCCAGCAGCGTGAGAACGGCGAAGAGGGCGAACAGGCGGCCCGGGCGGGGCCCCCGCCCCAGGTAGTGATCCAGCCCGGCGCGGGTCATCAGCAGGTTCACCACCGCGTGCGCCCCGCCGACCACCAGCACCAGCGCGGCCGGCAGCGGCCCGACGCCCGAGCCCGTGCCCACCACCCACAGGAGGATCAGCCCGATCTCCGTGACGGCGAAGAAGTAGATCGCCCAGCGCGTGTACTGGTGGAAGCGGACCCCGCCGCTGGAGCGGCGGAACCGGCGGACCGGGGCCAGCGGTTCCAGCGATGACCATCTGCGCGTCACGGGTGCGGTTCTCCTCGCGGGGCCCCGGTCGGACCGGGGCGCTGTAGGGG
>NZ_VKHT01001374.1 GCF_014141535.1 Streptomyces alkaliphilus
AGCCGGGTCCATGCTGTGCGCATGGACGTCACCATCCGCCCCGCCCGGGCCGGCGAACACTCCGCGGCCGGGGAGATCTCCGCCCGCGCCTACCTGGCCGACGACCTGCTCGTCTTCGGCGCCGAGGACCCCTATCTCGACCGGCTCCACGACGCCGCCGGACGGGCGGCCGTGGCGGAGTTGCTGGTCGCCGTACCCCGATACACCCAAAACGCCGGGCCCGCCGCACGTCCCGCCGCCCCGGGGCTCGGGCCCGTTCGGGCGGGGGAGGTGCTGGGCACGGTCACCTTCGCGGCCGACGGACCGTTCGCGCAGGTGGCCCGGCCCGACGAGGCCGAGTTCCGGATGCTCGCCGTCGCCCCCGCCGCACGCGGTCGCGGCATCGGCGAGGCCCTGGTGCGGCACTGCGCCGAGCGGGCCGCGGGGTTGGGGCGGCGCGCCCTGGTGCTCTCCATCGCCGACAACAACGAGCACGGCGCCCGGCTGTACCGGCGGATGGGGTTCCGTCCCGAACCGAGTCGGGACTGGCAGCCGGTCCCCGGCCTCACCCTGCGCGTCCTCGCCCTGCCGTTGACCGCCGGCAGCGGCCGGTGACCGATCCGTCGGCGCCACGGGCCGACCGGCGTCGAACCGGCGGGGGCCGGCGGGGCGGCCCCCTGCCCGGAGGATCATCCCCGGCGGCTCCTCCCCGGCCCCGACCACGCCGACCCACACAACATCTTGGGGTGCCGGCGCCGGTCACTCCCACATGTATGATCGTGGCCGCTGTCGCAGCAGGGGAACCCGGTGGGAATCCGGGACTGTCCCGCAACGGTGTGCCGCGTCCTCCCGTCCTTCCGGACCACGCGCGGCGAGTCCGATCACCTGCCGACGGTTCGTTGGAAGTCCGGGCCCCGCGGATTGGGCCGGTGGACGCCCCCGCGGCCCGCCCGCGTGCGCCCGCCTCCCACCTCCGGGGGCCATCGGCCACGAGGGAGTCGCATGACCACCGCGCCCGCCGCGTCCCCGCGCACGACGGAGACCGGCAC
>NZ_VKHT01001375.1 GCF_014141535.1 Streptomyces alkaliphilus
CTTCCGGATGGTGGTCAACGACCCCGACTCCCCGACCGAGACCATCGACACCTTCCTCGTCAGCCGTTTCGCCGAGGGGGAGTTGCCGTACGCGCGCGAGCGCCGGTTGGGTCAGGTCAAGGAGGGTCACACCCTGTTGCCGCCGGAGGCCGAGCCGATGCTCTCGGTACGCGGCGACGACGGCTGGACGGTCCTGGCCATGGGCGGGGACTGGGCCGTGCGCTCCCGCAAGTGGCGCTTCGGCGCGGTGGTCACCGTGGTCGCCCGGAGCGAGGAACGGGCCGAACAGGTGCTCAAGCAGGCGGTGGACGGGGCCGAGGAGGAGGAGCGCACCGAACCCTCGCGGGTGCCGATGGGTTTCTGGCACCACTCGCCGCGCGGCGGCCCGGTGCGCACCAGTCGGATCATCGACTCCGAGAGTTGGGAGGAGGCACGGGGGAACTACTCGGCGCCGGTCGCCGGGGCGTTGGACCGGCTGATGGCCACCACACCCGCTTCCGTCTCCGGGAGACTGCTGCTGCTGCACGGACCGCCGGGCACCGGCAAGACCTCGGCGTTGCGAACCCTGGCCCGCAGTTGGCGTGAATGGTGCCGGGTGGACTGCGTGCTGGACCCCGAACGGCTGTTCAATGACGTCGGTTACCTCATGGACGTGGCGATCGGCGAGGACGGCCCGGACGACGACGAGGACGGCGGGGAGGGCGGGGGCCCCAAGTGGCGTCTGCTGCTGCTCGAGGATTGCGATGAGTTGATCCGGGGCGGGGCCAAGAACACGGCGGGCCAGGCGCTCTCCCGCCTGCTCAACCTCACCGACGGCCTGCTCGGCCAGGGCCGTCGGGTACTGGTCGGCATCACCACCAACGAGGACCTGGAGAAGCTGCACCCCGCCGTGGTCCGGCCGGGTCGCTGTCTGGCCCGGATCGAGGTGGGGCCGCTGACCCGGGTCGAGGCGGTGCGGTGGTTGGGTACCGAGGAGGGGGTGGGTCCGCAGGGCGCCACCCTGGCCGAGCTGTACGCGCTGCGTGGC
>NZ_VKHT01001376.1 GCF_014141535.1 Streptomyces alkaliphilus
CCGGGACACCGGGCGGTCCGGCGGCCGGTCGGCGCCGGCGAGGCGCCCGGTCAGGTGGCGGGCTCGCCGGCGGCGGGTTCCGGCGGCACCCGGTGGGCACCCGGCGCGGGCGCGGTGGTGACCCGGGCGGCCCGGCAGGTACCCGAAGCCTCCAGGGCCGCCGCCACCCGGCCGGCCGCCCCTGCGTCCTCGACGAGGAACGCGCAGGTGGGCCCGGAACCGGAGACGATCCCGGTGAGGGCTCCCGCCTTCTCCCCCACCGCGAGGGTGTCGGCGAGAGCCGGGCGCAGCGCGAGGGCCGCCGGTTGCAGGTCGTTGGCCAGCGCGCCGGCCAGCGCCCGCGCGTCCCCGGCGGCCAGCGCGGCGAGGACCGCGGGGTCCGGTTCGGGCACCCGCGGCACCCGTTCCCCGGCCGCGTCCCGCAGCCGGTCGCACTCCCGGTAGACCACCGGCGTGGAGAGGCCGCCGTCGGCGAGCGCGAAGACCCAGTGGAAGGTGCCGGTGACCGGCAGCCCGGTCAGCCGCTCGCCCCGGCCCCGGCCCAGCGCGGCGCCCCCCACCAGGGAGAACGGCACGTCCGAGCCCAGTTCGGCGCACAGCTCCAACAACTCCCGGCGGGGGGTGGCGGTGCCCCACAGCAGGTCGCAGGCGAGCAGCGCGGCGGCGCCGTCCGCGCTGCCGCCGGCCATGCCCCCGGCGACCGGGATGTCCTTGTCGATGTGCAGGTGCACGGCGGGCTCCAGCCCGTGCCGGGCGGCGAGGAGGGTGGCGGCGCGGGCCACCAGGTTGGTGCCGTCCAGCGGCACCTGCCCGGAGCCGGGTCCGGCGCAGGTGATCCGCAGCCGGTCGGCGGGGCGGGCGGTGACCGCGTCGCGCAGGCCGACGGCGAGGAAGACGTTGGCCAGGTCGTGGTAGCCGTCCGCGCGGGGCGCCCCGACCGCGAGCTGCACGTTGACCTTGGCGTGGGCGCGGACCGTCACGGCGTCCGTCCCTGCGGCGGGTCCGGGCCCACGCCAAGGTCAACGTG
>NZ_VKHT01001377.1 GCF_014141535.1 Streptomyces alkaliphilus
GGCGGTGGCCACGACGTGGGCCAGGCGCGAGTGCAGGCCGTCGCCCGGCGGCGGGCTCACCTCGTCGCCCGGTGTCCTGGTCGCCACCGCGCGCTCGCACCAGGCCATCTCTCCCAGCCGGGGGTCGATGTCCAGGCGGGTGAGGCGACCGGCCGTCGAGGGGTAGAGGAAGCGGACGCCGGCGCTGATGTCGCGGGTGGGGGTCAGGTCGGGGGACAGCCCGGCGCTCAGGTCGGCGGCGGCCGCGACGACGTCGACGCCGGTGGCCAGGCGGACCAGGTGGGGGATGAGGTCTCCACCCGGACGGGGGTTGATCTCGATGACACGCGGCCCGTCGGGGGTCAGGCGCAGCTCGATATGGGAGACGCCGTGGGTCAGGCCCACCGCGTCCAGGGCGGCGAGCGCCACGCGCACACCGGGCTCCCCGGGGTCCGGCGAGCCGTGCACCAGATGGCCGGTCTCCTCGAAGTACGGCTCCGCGCCGAGGGACTTGTGGGTCAGGGCGAGAACGTGGTGGCGGCCGTGGTCGGAGGCGACCTCGACGGAGACCTCGGGGCCGGAGAGGTAGGACTCCACCAGCAGCCCGGCGTCCTCCCGCCCCCGGGCGGCGGCTTCGGCGGCGAAGGCGTGGGCGGCGGCCAGGTCGCGGACGGTGTCCACCTTCCGCACGCCGAAGGATCCGCCGGCCCCGGCGGGCTTGAGGACCACGGGGAACCCGATCCTCCGGGCGGCTTCCCCGGCCTGCTCCACGGTGGTGACCTGGGCCCAGGGCGTGGAGGGCACCCGTCGGGCGTCGAAGCGTGCCCGGGCCGCGGCCTTGTCGCGGCAGGTGGCGACCGCCTCGGGACGGGGGCCCGGCAGCCCGAGGTCACGGGCGGCCTCGGCGGCTCCCACGGTGGCGAACTCGTCCCAGGTCAACACCCCGTCCACCGGATGCTGGCGGGCCAGGGCGCGGGCGGCGGCCCGCACCCGGGCGGGATCGTGCGGGTCCGCGACCTCGTGGTCCACGATCCCGGGGGC
>NZ_VKHT01001378.1 GCF_014141535.1 Streptomyces alkaliphilus
CACCACCACCTCCCCGAACCCCGCGCCCCGCACCAGCGGGGCCAACCGGCGCCCGATGAAGGCGTCCCCACCGGCCCGCTCCTGCGCCCGCGCCTGACCGGCGATCACCGCCCGCGCCGCACCGCTGTCCGGGTGCAGCAGGGTCGAGCCGTGATCCCCCTCCACCACCGTCAATCCGCCACCCGGACGCAGCACCCGCAGCCACTCGGCCAGGGCCCGGTGCGGCTCGGCGAGGTGCTCCAGCACGAAACAGCCGAAGACGTGGTCGAACGAGGCGTCGGGGAAGGGCAGGTCCGTGACATCGGCCCGGTGCCACCGCACCCGCCCCGCCGCCGTGGCCTCCGCGTGCCGCGCCCGGGCCCGGGTGAGCGAGGGGGCGGAGAGGTCCACCGCGTCCACCCGCGTTCCCGGTACGGCCAACAGGTGCCCGGTCTGGGCCCCCGTTCCGCACCCCGCCTCCAACACCCGACCGGTGACCGGGCCGCCGACCGCCTCCCGGTCGCCGTGGACCAGGGACGCCAGGACGTCCGCCTGCGTCGTCAGCCGTTCGGCCTCGCGGGCCCCGTAACCGTGCACATATCCGTTCCGCGTCCCGGCCCGCTCCGCACCGGCCCGCGCCCCGCCCCGGGTGATCGTGATGTCCATGCGTCGAGCCTGTCGCCACAATGGACCGGTGAACAGGTCCGAAGAGAAGCCGAACAACAGGTCCGAAACGGCTGCCCCGGGGACGGCTGCCCCGGAACCCACCCGGGGCACGGACTTCCTCCACCTGGACCGCCGCCGGGCCCCCGCCGGCGGCCTGACGGACTGGCTGACCCGTCGGCTGCGCGAGGCGGTCGCGGACGGACGCCTGCCGGTGGGCGGGCGGCTGCCCTCCGGCCGGACACTCGCCGCCGAACTCGGCGTCTCCCGCGGCGTGGTCACCGAGGCGTACCGGCGCCTGACCGAGGACGGCCACCTGGCCGGTGACGGGCGCCGGGGCACCGTCGTGGTCGCCGCCCCGGTCCGCCCCCCGGCAC
>NZ_VKHT01001379.1 GCF_014141535.1 Streptomyces alkaliphilus
GGTCGTGCCGGTGTTGTCGTCGGTGCCGTTTCCCTGTGCCGCGCCGTCACGCGCCCGTGGTGTTTCCGCTGCCATGTCCGCAGCCCTGCCCGCCGGACCCCCGGGACACTCCCGTTTCTCCGCCGCCCGTGGGGTCGGGGGTCACCCGACCGGTCCACACACGGATGCGGATCCTCCCGAACGGCCCAACCATCGACGACGGGACGCACCCGAACGGGTGGTCGTCCCGCATCCCTTCCGCACAGGAGGACACACATGAAGCGCACCCGACTCGTCGCCGCCGCCGTCACCGCCCTCGCCATGGCGGGCACCTCCACCGGAACCGCCCTCGCCGACGACACCGCGACCGACGCGGGTTACCTGCAGCAGTCGCGCCAGGGCAACCTCACCGAGATCCTCGCCGGCGAGGACGCCCTGGAGAACGCCCGGAGCGAATGCGTCCGCCACGTCGGCGAGGTGCTGATACGCGACCACACCCTCCTCGACGCCGATGTCACCACCCTGGCCGACGCCCGCGGCGTCGAACTGCCCGACGCCCCGTCCCCCGAGCAGCAGCGCGTCCTCGACGAGGTCTCCGCGCTCGCCGGGACCGAGGAGTACGAGACCGCCTGGCTCCTCGCCCAGGAGGAAGCCCACCTGGAGACCCTCGACCTGATCGACACGCAGGTCGAGTACGGCACCGACGAGGAGATCACCGCCGCCGCGCTCTCCGCCCGCCCGATCGTCGCCATGCACCTGGAGATGGTCCGCGGCGGCGTCTGCCGCGCCGGGGTGGACCCGGCGTACGTCCCGGCCGGCTTCGGGCCCCGCTGACCGTCGTGCGCACGGTGCGCCACCGGCCCGCACCGCCCCGCCGGGACCGCCCCGGATCGGTGGCGCTCGCCCTCGGGGTCGGACTCGGCCTCGCGTCGGCCCCGCTCCTGCTGTCCGCGCCGGCGCCGGAGACGGTCCCGCCGCCTCCGGAGCCGGTCCGCGTGACCCTCACCGGGGAGGCCGACCCCGCTCCCCCCGGTACGC
>NZ_VKHT01000138.1 GCF_014141535.1 Streptomyces alkaliphilus
GGGGAGGGGTCGCGGGGCCGGCCCCGCGGAACACCGGACACCGGGCCGGGCCCGGGGCCGGGCCACAGGCATGGGATGGTTGTCGTGCGGAAAACATGCTGGCGGCGTACGGCGAGGCGAGCGAAGGCGGTCGGTGGTGACAGGAACGGAACCGGGAGTGGCGGTGGCCACGGCCCGACGGCTGGCCGATGAGGTCCTCGCCCCGAACGCGGCTCTTGTGGACGCCGAGCGCCGCTGGCCGGCCGAGGGCATGTCGGCCCTGCTCTCCGAACTCGGCGGTCTCGTCGTGCCCGAGGAGTGCGGCGGGATGGGCCTGGGGTTGTCGGCCGTGGCCCGGGTGGGCGAGGTGACGGGCCGGGCCTGCGCCTCGACCTCCATCTGCCTGGGCATGCACCTGGTCGCCTCCGCCGTGATCTCCGCCAGGGCCACCGATCACCAACGGCGGCACCTCCTGGAGCCCATCGCCGCCGGGGAGCACCTGACCACCCTGGCGCTCTCCGAGCCCGGCACGGGCGGGGAGTTCTGGTTGGCCCGGACCGCCATGGAGAACAAGGGGGATCGGCTGCTCCTCACCGGTGAGAAGAGTTTCGTCACCAACGGAGGCCACGCCGACTCCTACGTCGTCTCCACCGTCGCCGGCGGGGCGGACACACTGCCCGGCCGGTTCTCCTGTGTCCTCCTCGACGCGGACGCGCCGGGGATGACCTGGGGCGCGCCCTGGACGGGCATGGGCATGCGGGGCAACGACTCCCGGTCCCTGCGCCTGGACGGGGTGTCGCTGCCCCGCACCCGTCTGCTCGGCGAGGAGGGCGACCAGATCTGGTACGTCTTCAACGTCGTCGCCCCCTACTTCCTGATCGCCATGGCGGGCACCTACCTGGGCGTGGCGGCCGCCGCCCTGGAGGAGGTCCGCCGACACCTGCTGCGCCGCCGGCACGCCCTCAGCGGCGACGCCCTGGCCGCGCAGCCGATGGTCCAGCACCGCCTGGGATCCATGTGGGCCCGCGTGGAGCGCACCCGACGGTTGATCCACCAGGCCGCCGAGGAGGCCGACGCCGGGGGGCCCGAGGGGCTGCCGGCCCTGCTCTCCGCCAAGGCCGAGGTCGCCGAGACGGTGGAATCGGTGACCAACGAGGCACTCACCCTGGCCGGCGGTATCGGTTACGCCGGGGACAGCCCCCTGCACCGCCACCTGCGTGATGGCCGGGCCGCCCACGTGATGGCCCCCCTGACCGACACCCTGCGGATGTGGACGGGCCGGGCCCTGCTCGAACAACCGCTGCTGGGGGAGTGAGATGGCAGCCCCGCCCCCGGTCCGGGTGCTCCTGGCCGGCGTCGACGAGGCCGGTGCGACCCGCCTGCGGACCGAGCTCGGTGACCGGGCCGAGGTGCGCCCGCTCCCCCCGGGCGGGACCGTTCCCGCCGACGAGGCGGCCGGGCCGACCCTGCTGGTCATCGGGGCGGGAGTACCGGCGCCGGCCGACCTTTTGGGCATGCTGCGGGACCGGACCGAGGGGCTCGGTGTCATCCTCGTCACCGGTCCGGACGACGGGCGGGGCCTCCCCACCCTCGCGCTGCTCGCCCCCACGGCACACATCACCCGGGTCCCCGCCGACCAACCGGCCGACCTTCCCCGCGCCGCGAGATCCCTGCTCGACCGCCTGACCCTCCGACACGCCTACCGCGCCACCCGGGCGGCGGCACAACGTCAACTCCTCCTCGGGAACGAACCCACGAGGCAGCCCGGGGAACGCCTGTTCGGCCCGCTCCACCACCAGGCCCTCCTCGGGGCCGTCGCCGTGGACGACGCCGCCCGCCTCATCGGCTGGAACCGCCGGGCCGCGGAGATCCTCTCCCTGCGCCCCGACGCGGTCGGCGCCGGCTTCCTCCCGCTCTTCCCCCGACAGGCACGGGAGGAACTGCGCGAGCACCTCTCCCGGGCCGCCCACTCCCCCACCGCGCCCGAACTCTTCGATCGCACCGCCGGGGACGGCGCCCCGCAGATCCTGCGCCTGGGCGCCCAATCCGTCACCGACCCCGAGGGCACCGCGCACACGCTGGTCCTCCTGGAGGACGTCAGCCGGGCCACCGAGACCCGGCGGCGACTGGCCGAACGCACCGCGCACGCCCTCCTGGGCGGGGACGTGGCCGCCGCGATGACCAGCGGTGGTTCCCTGCGGCAGCGACTCCAACGCTCCGCACGGGCCGTCGTCGACCGGCTGGACATCGCCCTCGCCCGCATCTGGCTCCACGACCCCGTCGGGAACACGCTCACCCCGGAGATCGCCGCGGGTCCCCGGGCCCGATTCCCCGACGACTCCCCCCTCGGTCCCGGCGACCTCGAGGCCGAATTCGTCGCCGCCACCCGCAAACCGCACCTGACCAACTCGGTGATCGACGATCCCCGCACCACCGATCGGCAGTGGGCACGGCGCGAGGGCATGGTCGCGTTCGCGGGTTATCCGCTGATCACCGACGGCGAACTCATGGGCGTCATGGCGCTCTTCGCCCGCCGGGCACTGTCCGGGACGACCCGGGAGGCGCTGGCCGGCATCGCCGACCAGATCGCCGGCGGCGTCCGCCAGGACCGCCTCCTGAGCCGACTCCACACCACCGCCCGGGCCCTCCAGGCCCCGCTGCTGCCCCCCGACCTCCCGCGGCTGCCGGGGCTGGACATCGCCGCCCGCTACCGCGCCCAGGGCGACAGCCTGGACATCGGCGGGGACTTCTACGACGTCTTCCCGCTCCCCGACGGCCGGTGGGTCCTGGTGCTGGGGGACGTCTGCGGCAAGGGCCCCGCCGCGGCCGCCGTCACCGGACTGGTGCGCCACACCGTGTGGACCGCCGCCCAGCAGGACCCCGATCCCTCCCGGGTGCTGCCCATCGTCCACCGGGCCCTGTGCCGGGAGAACAGCCCCTTCTGCACGCTCGTCCAGGCCGTTCTGGAGCCGTCCGCCCCCTCCGACCGGCCCGACGGCCCACCGGGGCGATCGGTACGGGTGCGCATCGCCTCCGCGGGCCACCCGGCGCCCCTGCTGCGGCGGCGGGACGGCGGGACCCGGCTCCTGGAGGAACACGGCCCCCTGCTCGGCGCCTTCGACCTCACCGAACTCCCCGTCCACACCACGGTGCTGCACCCCGGTGACAGCCTGGTCCTGTACACCGACGGCTTCACCGAGGGATCCGGCCCCCACCTGAACCGGGAACCGGAGGACCTGGCGAAACTCGTGGACTCCCGGCCCGGCCCCGAGGGGGACCGGCCCGCCGAGCAACTCGCCGACCTGCTCTTCACCGACGCCCTCACCCGGTGGGGGGACGGACTGCGCGACGACCTCGCCCTGGTCGCCGTCACCGCCCGGCCCTGACGCCCCCGGGGAACGGGGCGGGGACATCGGCCGGACGGAGCCGGGGGTCCCGGGGACGGGAGGGCCCGCGATCGGTGGTGCGGGCCCCCGGTCAGGCGGCCTTCCCTCCGCTTTCTCCCCCGTGACGGCGCTTTCGCTCCCCGGGGATGTCGGCGGTGTCGGCGACACCCGGCGCGCCGGTGGGTTCCGATTCCCGCGCGGACCCCTCCGCGCCCGCGAGGTGGCGCAGACGCACCTCCAGCCGTCCGTCCACGACCCGGGTGTCGAAGGCGGGCTGCGGCGCGGTGGCCGGCCCCTCGACGTTCCAGCCGTCGGACAGCCTGAAGAGGCTGCCGTGCCAGGGGCAGCGCACGCAGCCGTCCTCCAGGGTCCCCTCGGACAGCGGGCCGGCCAGGTGGCTGCACCGCTCGGCCAGCACGTGCACGGTGCCGTCGGTGTCGTCGGGGCCGTCGCCCCCGCGGACCACCACGACGGGCACGTCGTCCACGTGGCGGCGCACCGGCTCACCCACCGGCAGGTCGTCGAGCACGGCGATCGCGTGCCAGCCGGGACTCACCAGGTGGGGCACCTCCTCGGCGTGGTTGGCGCCCGAGGCCTGCCGGTAGGCCATGTGGCCGCCCAGGGCCCCGGTGATCCCGACCAGGGTGAACCCGGTCCAGCCCAGGACCCGGCCCGCGGTGTGCCGGCCGGCGCGGCGGGTCGCCCAGGAGGCCGCGTACAGGCCGACGGCGGCGACGTTGCCGGCGGCGTGGACCAGGCCGACCCGCATCTGTTGCCGGTGCAGTTCGGCCCAGTCGGCCCAGCCCGCCCACGCGGCGGGAGCCGCGGCCACCGTTCCGACCCCCACCAGGGTGCGGGCCGCCCGACGCCGCCCCTCGCCCGGCAGCAGGTCCAGGACCCCGGCGGAGAACCAGGCGCCGATGGGCATCTGCACCAGCAACGGGTGCGCGGGATGGCCGATGGGCCGACCGTGCAGGAGGTCCCGGACGCGGCCCAACGGCAGGCGGTGGATCCTCCCCCTGATGGAGTCGATGAGGTCGTCGGCCCCCGGGTACCGTTCCAGCCGGTCCACCGCGGACAGGAAGCGGCCGGGACCCGCGTGGCGGCGCGACGGTGCGTGCCGGGCCGTGTGATGGGCGCGGTCGGGGCCGCGCCCGTGTCCGTTCGCTGCGTTCATGGCGGGCGAGTAGCCCGATCGGCGGGACGGAAACCTCCGAAGCCGCGGCGGCCGTCGGTCAGGGGCGGGGGTTCGTCCTGCGCCACCGGGGACGGGCGTCCGGCCCGCGGCGGCCGGCGACCGAAGCGCACCGGGGGCAGACCCGGTGGACGCGGTCGGCGGCGCCGCCGGACCCCGGAAGCGCGTCCGCCCACGGGACGCCCGCCAGGCGCACCAACCCGGAGCGGGCGAGGGAGAGCCCGCACACGGTCTCGTTCCTGCCGGGTTCCCACGCGTGTGCCTCCCCGGAGGGGAGCCGGTGCCCGTCCTCCTCGTCGCGCCACGCTCCCGAGGCCGCCACGCGGTATCCGTTTCGCCCGGTCATGTGGTCCGGGTTTCCGTCGCAGGGGTTTCCACACCTCCCGACCGCGGGCCGGCCGAACGTCCCGCCCGCCCGGGGAGTGCTCCGGGACACACCGCCCCTCGCCGACGGTTCCCGATCACCGGTCCCATACCGTGGGGGCGGATCCCGGCGGCGGGAGCACCGGGACCGGAATCGGACGAGGTGTGGAGGAATGGTCGTGGAGAAGTGGTCCGAGGCGGACGTGCCGGCACAGGACGGCCGGGTCGCGGTGATCACCGGGGCCAACACCGGCATCGGCTTCGAGACCGCGCGGGTACTCGCGGAGCGCGGCGCGACGGTGGTGCTGGCGGTTCGGGACACGGAGAAGGGTGAGGATGCGGCCGCGCGGATCGCGGCGACGGTACCGAGGGCGAAGGTCTCGGTGCGGGAACTGGACCTGGCGTCGTTGGCCTCCGTCCGGGCCGCCGCCGAGCGGCTGCGCGCGGAGCACGCCCGCATCGACCTCCTCGTCAACAACGCCGGCGTGATGTACACGCCGAAGGCCACCACCCGCGACGGTTTCGAGCTTCAGTTCGGGACCAACCACCTGGGGCACTTCGCCCTCACCGGCCTGCTCTTGGACCGCCTGCTGCCGGTGCCGGGCTCGCGGGTGGTGACCGTCAGCAGCATGGCGCACCGCTTCCGCTCCGAAATCGATTTCGAGGACCCCCGGGCCGAACGGTCCTACGACCGGATCTCCGCCTACGGCCGCTCGAAGCTGGCGAACCTCCTGTTCACCCGTGAGTTGCAGACCCGCTTGGCGGACCGGAAGGCCGACACCGTCGCCACCGCCGCCCACCCGGGGCTGTCGGCCACCGAGCTGATGCGCCACCTGCCCGGACCGCTGAACGACTCGATGAAGCGGTTCGGCTCCCTCGTCGCCCAGAGCCCGGCGATGGGCGCGCTGCCGACGCTGCGCGCCGCCACCGATCCGCGCGCGCGGGGCGGGAGCTACTACGGACCGGACGGCTTCATGGAGACCCGCGGATACCCGGTGCCGGTGAAGGTCGACGCCCGCGCCAGGGACACGGCGGCCCAGCGGCGCCTGTGGACCCTCTCCGAGGACCTGACCGGGGTGACCTTCCCCGTGTGAGTTTCCCGTGTGAGTTCCCCGTGTGAGTTCCCCGTGTGACCCCCTCGGTGCGACCTTCCCGCCGACGGGCCGGGCGCTTCCGGCACCGGCCCGTCGGCGGGTTTCCGTCGGACCCTCACGCTACGTTTCCGGGCATGGCGAACTTCGTATTGGTACCGGGGGCCTGGCTGGGGGCCCGGGCGTGGGAAGAGGTGGCCGCGGAGCTGCGGGCCGCCGGACACGACGTCCACCCGCTGACGCTCTCCGGCCTCGCGGAGAAGAGGCATCTCCCGGCCGGGCGGCGCACCCACGTGCGGGATGTCGTGGAGGAGGTCGAGCGCCTCGGCCCGGGCGAGGTGGTGCTGGTCGGGCACAGCTACTCGGGCATCCCGGTGGGGCAGGCCGCCGCGCTGATCGGCGATCGGTTGGCGCGGCTGGTGTGCGTGGACTCCAACGTGCCGGTGGACGGCGAGTCGTTCGTCTCCGCCTGGCCGGAGGGCCGGGCGATGGTGGAGGCGGCCATCGCCGACAACGACGGTTGGTGGCCGCCGCCGCCGGCCGAGGAGTACGCCGGGCAGGGGTTGAGCGACGAGCAGGTCGGGCGGATCGTCGCCGGTGCCACCCCCCACCCGGGTGCCTCGCTGACCGAGCCCGCCGAGTTGGCCCGTCCGCTCGCCGAGCTGCCGGCCACCTACATCAAGTGCCTGCTCGACGGCGAGGTTCCGCCGCCGGAGGTGGCGGAGTTGGTGAAGGGCGGACACTGGCGACTGGTGACGATGGACACCGGTCACTGGCCGATGTTCTCCCGCCCCCGTGAACTGGCCCGCGTTCTGCTGGAGGGCGCACCGGCCTGAGGGACACCGGGGACACGCCGCGCCGGGGCGCCCGCCCCGGGTCCATCAGTCGAGCACCTCGATCAGGCGGGCGGTGAAGGCGTCGGGGGTCTCGACGGCGCCGAGGTGGCCGCCGGGGAATTCGGCGTGGTCGATGCCGAGGGTCGCGGCGAGCCGGACGACCGGGCGGTGGAGCGCCTCCTGCCCGCGCGAGGCCCGGCCCACCGCCGGCACGAGCTTGTGTGCGACCGGCCGCAGGGCGTCGAGGTTCGGCGGCCGGGAGGTGAAGGGGCACAGCACGTGTTCCAGGAAGACCGGCATGTTGGCGTGCATCCGGGGTGCCATCTCCCGCAGTGCCGGGGGCGGTTCGGGGTTCCCGTCGCCGGAGGGGGCGCCGCTCGGGTCGCCGGAGGGGTCGTCTCCCTCCTCCCCCAGCCCTGCGGTGAAGCGGGCCATGGCGGCGGCGGGTCCGTCGGTCCGCGACAGTTCGCGCACCTCGGCGAAGAGGGCCCGGTGCGGGGCGGGGTCCGGGAGCAGGTCCAGCAGCGGCGGCTCGTGGGCGACGACCCGGCGCAGCCGTTCCGGGTGACGGGCCAGCAGGTCGAGGGCGACGATCGCCCCCGCGCTGCACCCGAGGACGTACGCCTCCTCGCCGGGGGCGACCGCGTCGAGGAGGCGTCGGACATCCTCGCTCCACACCGTCACCTCGTGGTCCTCCCCCTCGGTGAGGGGGCGGTGGAGCCGGCTGCGGGACAGGCCGCGCGGGTCGAGGGACACGGTGGTGTACCGGGTGGTGAGGTGGGTCGTCATCCCCGCGTACATGCCGGCGTCGGCACCGCCTCCGGGGAGGAGTAACAGCACCGGGCCGCTGCCGTGGACCTCGTAATGGAGCGTGGCGCCCGGCACATCGAGGGCGCCGATGCGGGGAGCTTCGGTTCGCGGGGTGCCGGAGCCG
>NZ_VKHT01001380.1 GCF_014141535.1 Streptomyces alkaliphilus
CAGGGGGAGCGGGGCCCGGGGCGGACCGGCCCCGGCTCAGGGGTCGATCAGGATCCGCAGGCCCCCGGCGCCGTCCGGCTCCACCCGGATTCCGGTCAGGTCCGGGACCTCCGGGTCGGCCCCGAGTGCGGCGGTCCCGGCACCGACGCCGATCACCCGCATCCCGGCGGCCAGGCCGGCCCGGACACCGGCGGGGGAGTCCTCGAGGACCACGCAATCCGTCGGCTCGACACCCAGCGTCGCGGCGGCCTTCAGGAAGCCCTCCGGGTCCGGCTTGCTCGCCCCCACCGACTCGGCCGTGATCCGCAGGTCCGGCATGCGCAGCCCGGCGGCCCCCATGCGGGCGGTCGCCAGCGGTACGTCGGCGGAGGTGACCAGGGCGTGCGGCAGGGTCTCCAGCGAGGCCAGCAGCGCCGCGGCCCCGGGGATGGCGACCACTCCATCGAGGTCGGCGGTCTCCAACTCCAGCAGGCGGCGGTTCTCGGCGTGGTTGATCCCCATGGGCCGGTCCGGGAGGAGTTCGGCCATGGTCGAGTAGCCCTGGCGGCCGTGCGCGACGGCGATCACCCGCTCCGGGTCCAGACCGTGTTCCCGGGCCCATTCCCGCCACACGCGTTCCACCGCGGCCCCGGAGTCGACGAGGGTGCCGTCCATGTCGAGCAGGACGGCGCGGGCGTTCAGCGCCGTGGGCGCGGGTGTCCCGGAAGCGGCGGGGGACGGGCTCACGGAAGATCCTCCGGGTGGTGCGGGTCCGTCGGGAGCGACGGGGTGGCGGCCGGTGTGTCCACCGGGTCGATCCACGATGACAGAGCGGCCCCGCCCGCTCGTGGTCGGGGCGCGGGCGGAACCACTTTGTTTCACAACCATACAAAAAGTGGACCCCGTCGCACCACCCCTGCGGAGAACTTCCGGGAGACATTCCGGGGAACAGGCCGTGGTCCCCCGGTGGAGGACCGGGGGAGAACCGAAAGGGAGCCACGGACGGGCCCCGTCCCCGCTCGCCCCGTCGGCCGACGC
>NZ_VKHT01001381.1 GCF_014141535.1 Streptomyces alkaliphilus
GGCGAGGGGCCCGGGGCTCTCCGGGGAAGCGCCCACCAGGCCGTTGGGTATGCCGTGCACGACGAGCGGGGCGCCGGCGTGCGCGGCCCGTGCCGCGGCCACCAGCCGATCCGGACCGCTCCAGGGGAGGTACTCCACCGGTGGTTCCGCCCGGCCCCCGGGCGGGGCGCCGATGTGCAGCACCAGGTCGTAGCGGTAACGGGTGAGTTCGGTGGCGGCCGCCATGGTCCGGGCCCTGGTGCTGATCCGCACCGGCCGGTGGAAGCCGGTGACGATCTCCCGCACCGCCTCCGGGGCGAAGGACAGCTCCTCGTCCTCCGTGATCGCGACCCGGACCCGGTCGGCGATCACCTCCTCGGGGGCCTCCGGGTCCCGGGCCCGCTCCAGGTCGGTGAAGTGCCGCTCCACCAGGGCGGAGTGCCGGATGTCACCGAGGATCACGGTGCCGCCGTCCGCGACCACGTCGAGGGCACCGCGCACCACGGCCGCCAGGTAGTCCAGGTTGGGGAAGCACTGGGTGACGGAGTTCAGCACCACGCAGTCGGGACGCGCGCCGGGACCGAGGACCGCGTCGGTGGCGCGTCGGACCGTCGGGGAATCCACCTCGTGTGCGGCGGCACGGACGAAGCCGGTGCGCGGCAGACCGGCCGCGGAGAGGCGCTCCACCGCGGTGTCGGCGACGTCCGTGCCGACGTAACCCTCGAGCGAACCGTGCAGTCGGTGGGCGAGCAGGCCCGTGCCGCACCCGGCCTCCAGCACCGTGCGGGGCCCGGACTCCAGGATGAGTTCCACCGTGCGGTCGATCCACTCGCGCATGTGCTCGCGCGGCAGCGGGGCGCCGGTGGCGGAGTCCCGCCAACCGGAGAGGTCGAGGTCCTCGGCGTGCCGGCCCTCGCCGGTGCCGTACACCCAGTCGTAGACCTCGGCCCAGTGCTCCAGGTGTTCGCGCAGCAGCGGACCGGGGACGGGGGTCGCGGAGATCGCCGCGGGGTCGGGGGTGACGCGCAGTCGACCGC
>NZ_VKHT01001382.1 GCF_014141535.1 Streptomyces alkaliphilus
CCTCCCCCACCACGAAGGCCCCCCGGATGGCGCGCCCCTCGTCGGTGCGCACGGGGATGTTCTGGAGGTTGGGGTCGGTGGAGGAGAGCCGCCCGGTGGCGGCGACCGTCTGCTGGAAGGTGGTGTGGATGCGGCCGTCCGGGGCGACGGCCTTGATCAATCCCTCCACGGTGGTGCGCAGCTTCGCCTGCTCGCGGTAGCGGAGCATCAGCACCGGCAGTTCGTGGTCGGTCCGGCCGGCCAGCCACATCAGGGCGTCGGCGTCGGTCGTCCAGCCGGTCTTGGTCTTCTTGGTGCGGGGCAGGCCCAACTCGCCGAAGAGGACCTCCTGCAACTGCTTGGGCGAGCCGAGGTTGAACTCGTGTCCAACCGCGGTGTGGGCGTCCTCGACGGCCTGCCGGACAGCGGCGGCGAACTGCTGCTCCAGCCGTTCCAACCGCCCCCGGTCGGCGGCGATACCGGCGCGCTCCATGCGGGCGAGCAGGTCGGAGACCGGCAGCTCCATGTCGTGCAGGAGGTCCTCGGCGCCCACCTCCCGCAGCCGCTCGTCCAGGGCGGTCCCCAGATCCAGGACGGTGCGGGCGCGGCGCATCAGCGCCTCGGACTCGGCGTGTTCGTCGGCGTCCAGGGCGAGTTGACCGTCGGCGCCGCCGGCCGCGACCGGCTCGCGGCCGAGGAACTCCAGGCCCAGGCCCTCGAGGTCGAAGGAGCGCCGGCCGGGCTGGATGAGGTAGGCGGCCAGCGCGGGGTCCATGGTGATGCCGGCGACCTCCCACCCGTGCTCGGCCAGCACCCGCCGGGCCTGCTTGGCGCCGTGCACGACCTTGGGACGGTCCGGGTCGGCGAGCCATCCGGCGAGGGCGCGCTCGTCGTCGGTGTCCAGGTCGGTGGGGTCGATGTGGGCGGCCGGGCCGTCGGGGCGGGCGAGCGCCAGGGCGTGGACGGTGCCGCTGCCGAGCTTCCACTCGTCCAGCAGTGACATGCCCAGGGGCCCCTCGGCGTGCCGCCCCAACC
>NZ_VKHT01001383.1 GCF_014141535.1 Streptomyces alkaliphilus
GTCCGGGACGACGCCGGTACCGGGGACGGTACGCGACCGGAGGGGGAGGGCACGGGAACCGACCCCGATCCGGGGGACTTCGACGGAAACACGTCGGCGGGCGGGGAGCCCGACCCCGCCCCGAGCGATCACGACGCGGGGCGCGACGAGGTCCCGACCCCTCCCCCGGGCACCGGGCCCGGGGAGGCGCCCCCGGGTTGGGTCGCCCAGCTCTTCTCCGAACCCGTCTCCTCCGGCACCGCGGTCCGGGACCGACAGCTCGCCGCCGTGCGGGAGGAGGTGCCGGAGGCCCGGGTGCTGCTCAGTGACGACCACGCCTCCCTGAACCCCGGCTACTGGGTGGTGTACGCCCCGGGGCCGTTCGTCGACGGTCACGCGGCCGTCGCGTTCTGCGCCGAGCGGGGACGGACCGCCTCCAACGACTGCGTGGGCCGCTTCATCGGTGGGGACCCCGCCGACCGGGATCTGGTCTGCCACCCACAGGGGGGCGGGAGCGGACGGTGCGTACGGGAGTGACCCACCGCTCCGGGCCCCGCCACGGCTCACTCCCCGGCGGCGTCGATGTCCGCGAGGAAGTCCAGGGCGATCGCCAGGGTCCGCTCGGCGGCCTCCGCGTCGTGGTCGGGCAGCTCGGGATCGGTGTACAGGTGGCCGGCCCCGGGGTATCGGAAGACCTCGAGGTCCACCCCCGCCCGGCGCATCCCCAGGTACCAGGCGGTCTGCCAGTCGTGCGGCTCGAAGGGGTCGGGGTCGGCGATGTGCAGTTGGGCGGGGAGGTCCGGCGCCGAGGCGTCCGCCGGCAGGTCGGCGGTGCCGTGCAGCAGGAGCAGGCCGCGTGCCCGCCCGTCCCCCAGGGCCACGGTCTGGGCGAGGGAGGCACCCAGGGACAGCCCCGCGTAGACCACACCCCGGTCCGAGTGGGGGGCCGCCGCCACGATCGCGCGCCGCAGCAGCTCCTCCCGGCCCACCGACTCCACCAGTTCAGCCGCCTTCTGCGGGTCGTCGGTGGT
>NZ_VKHT01001384.1 GCF_014141535.1 Streptomyces alkaliphilus
GCGTTCACCCGCCCCCTTGGCCCGGCCGCTCACATCGTGCTGAGATGCATCCCCAACGGCACGGACGCCCGTCCCCGTCGCGTTCCCGGCGTGGTGGAGTGCGGTCGTCCCGCCGTGTCGCGGTTCGAGGAACCGCACCCGCACCACCCACCGCACGTCCCCCACCGCTCGGCCGGGGCACGGCGTGTCGGCGGGAACCATCGGCTCGATGAAGCGCCAAGGGGAGGGCACAGTGGCGGACACCGCCATGGCGAACGGTGACCTGCAGGATGACGGGGACCCGTTGACGGGAGCGGTGTGGCGACTCCGGTCCCGCGGCTGCTGGGCGGAGGCGGCCGATCTGGTCGCGGAACGCGACGGCGAACCGGGGGCGGCCCTGCTGCGGGCGATGCTGCTGGGTGAGGGGTGCCTGTACACCGGTGAGGGGTGGGAACGGGCGGAGGACGCCCTGCGGGCCGCGGAGGCGGTGCCGACGGACGACGAGGGGCGTGGCGCCGCCGCCTGCGAGCGGGGCCACCTGGCCTGGGCCTCGACGCTGCTGGGGGTGCGGGACCGGACCGATGAGGCGCGGGCGGCACTGGGCCGGGCGGCCGCGCTGCTGCCCCCCGACAGCCCCCGGCGGGCCCTGTTGGACTACCGACGGGGCCTGCTCGGCGAGTACCTGAGCGATGGCCCGCAGGGGGCCGAGGCGGCCTACCGGCGGGCGCACGCCGCGGCGGCGGCCCGTGGGGACCTGCTGCTGCTCTCCGGCACCTGGCGGCAGTTGGGCGGGCTGGCGCTGCACTCCGACGACCTCGGCGAGGCCCGCCGCGCCTTCCGCGAGTCGCTGCGCCTGCGGGAGGAGTTGGGCTTCCTGGTGGGCATCGCGCCGGCCCTGGAGGCGCTGGCCTCGGTGGAGTCGGGACGGGAGGCGGAACGGCTGCGGGAGGAGGCCCGTCGGCTGTTCCGGATGCTGGGCGGGGTACCCCGCTGGTTGGCGCCCCGGCTGGGGATCGCCTGACCCGGGT
>NZ_VKHT01001385.1 GCF_014141535.1 Streptomyces alkaliphilus
GGGCGGGCCCGGTCCGGGGGTGACCGACGAATCCCGGGCCGTCCTCCCCGATGCCACCGATGGGGGCGCCCGGCCGTGCCGGGCGGAGGGGACGCCGCACCACGGTGGGCCGGTCGTGCCGGCGCGGCGTGTTCCCACGTCCCTGCCGGCCCGGGACCCGCCCCGTCCGCGCCCCGGCTCAGTCCGGTGCCGGGGCGACCGGCTGGCGGAGGATGGTGCGCAGCCGGGCCGGATCCGTGCGGCGCGCGTCGGAGAGGTAGATCTCGTGGTGGTGCCCGCCGGGCACCAACCCCTCGGCGGGCATGAACTCCTCGTGCATCCGGGCGATCACAGGGCCCTCCTCGTCATACGGTCCGATGTGGAGGATCTGGACGCACCGTCCCTCGGCGAACTCCTCGAACCGCACGCGGTCCCCGGCGGGAAGGTCCTTCTTCGCCGCGGCGTTCCCCCTCGCCTCCTCGACCATGGCCGGGGTGATCCACTCCGGTTGGACGATCATGAGCGTCCATTTCCAGGCGTCACGGTCACGGGTGGTGAAGGCGCCGAGGTCGTCCGCGTACCACAGGCCCTCCAGCGGACCGACGGTGTGCGGGCGGCCCAACTCCTTCTTGGCGAGGGCGCGCACGGCGTAGGCCGTGGTGTAGAGGGCCTCGACCACCGCGCGGTAGTCGGCGGAGGTGTTGGGGTCGCCCCGGCCGTCCGCCATGAGGAAGGCCATGCGGGGCACGTCGACGATGGCGAACCGGTCGGAGCGGGCGGAGTGGAGATCCCGCCGTTCCTTCTTGATGTCGTGGTGGTGCACGAGAGTGTTCTCCGTTCGAGCCGGTCCGTCGTGAATCCGTTGCGCCCCGGGTCCGAGCATCACCGGCCGGGACGGCTTCGACAAGCCGGCCGTGCGGGGGACCCGACCGCCGCGGCCGGCGGGAGGTCCCGCCGTGCCTTTCACCCGGAGTCGATCTCTCCTCACCGCAGCCGGCCCTATTCTGGGACCCGATCGGGGTGGATTC
>NZ_VKHT01001386.1 GCF_014141535.1 Streptomyces alkaliphilus
GGTGGGGGCCGCTCCCGGCCGGTCAGCGGTCGGTGGGTTGTTCCTCCCGGGGGATCGGAGCGGCCCCCTCGGCCCGTGAACGGCCGGGGTCGGGGCCCCCGGGTTCGTTCCGTTCGGTGTCGTCGAGGTCATCGAGGCCGAGCGCCGGGATGACGACCGCGTCGATGAAGCGGTCGAGGTACTCGGCGTCCGCGTGGGTGCCCTCGAAGAGCGGCCGGGTCATGATGGCGCCCATGAAGGCGTGCACGAGGTAGTCGGTGGCGGGGACGCGGGGCGCGATCTCCCCGCGCCCCACCGCCCGGTGCAGGGCGATGGTCAGCACGTCGGTCTCCGGCTCGACCAGCACCTCGCGGACGGCGCGCAGCAGCTCGGCGTCGCGCTGCCCGGCGTGGAGCAGGGCGTGCAGCAGACCGGTGCTCTCCTCGGAGTCGGCGGCGACCCGCCGGGCCATCTCCCGGATGTCCCCCAGGAGGGTGCCGGTGTCGATGTCCGCCAGGGTGGTCCGCTTGGTGTGCCGCAGTGCGGCGACGACGAACTGCGCCTTGGTGCCCCACTGACGGTAGAGGGTGGCCTTGCTGGCCCGGGAGCGGGCGGCGACGGCGTCCATGGTGAGGGCGTCGTAACCGCGCTCGCGGAGCAGTTCCAGCACCGCCTCGTACAGCTCCCGCTGCCGCTCCGGGGTGAGCTTGCCCCGACCGGCGGCGCGCGGCGCGACGGCCGCGGACTCTCCCGACATGGCGCGTACCTCCCGGAGGACGAGGAAACGGACGGGGCGGGTCCCCCGCCGGTGCCCGTCACGCGGGGTGACGGACACGGATCGGCCGGGAACGCCCTCGTGCACGAGCAGCGTAGCCGGCCTCCTTTGCGAAACGCAAGCGGATCGAAACGTGACCGTTTTCATTCTTCGACGGGCGGCTCCCCGGGCATGACGGCGCCGGGCCGGGGAAGGAGCGGGGGTCGATTTCGTTCGGGCCCGATCCCGGCCGTCCCCCGACCGTCCCCCGAC
>NZ_VKHT01001387.1 GCF_014141535.1 Streptomyces alkaliphilus
GGCCGTAGTGGCGGGCGGCCAGGGCGACCGACTGGACCTCCTCGTGGGCGTGCAGGCGGGATTTGCCGGTCTCCAGTTGGACGAGGTCGAGCACCTCGTCCTGGCGGTTCAGCAGCAGGTCGTGGAAGCGCAGCAGGACGGCGGCGCGCTCACGGGGGGATCGGGCGGCCCAGGCGGCCTGCGCGGCGCGCGCCCGGTCGCGGGCGACGGCCACCTCCTCGACCGTGGCGGCGGGGAGGTCGGCGAGGCGTTCACCGGTGAAGGGGGTGTGGCAGCGGGTGCTCTCGCTTCCGATGACATCTGCGGTGAGCCGGCGCACCAGTGCGGGATCGACCGTCGCGACGACGGGGCGGGGACGGGCCGGAACCGATTCGATCGTCATGACGCGAGGGTAGGCGGCCGGCACGGCGCTGCCTACCCATTGGTAACCGTTTTTCGCCGAGGATGCCGGCGATCGCCGGCACTGTTGGGGCGGGGGTCGCTCCCGCCCCCGGCGGCCCGGTCCAAACGGCTCGCGGTCAGTTCCCCCGGGGCGCGTAGGTGTCGGCGACGGTCGCGTGCACCCCGGCGATCTCGTCCCGGGAGCTCTCCGGCCCGCGGACCATCACCACGTGGTACCGGTCGTCGATCAGCAGCACCCGGTTCTGCGCGTACCGCATCCCCGAGCGGTCCCAGGTGAAGCCGCCCTCGGCCATGAGGATGTTGCCCACCCGGGTGGTGCGCAGGCTGCCGGAGGACTTCCACGCCGAGTCGCGGTACTCGCGCAGCTCCGGCTGGGACTGCAACTGGTAGGCCATCGGGTCGTCGCCGAACCCGCCGGTGTCGTCCCTGCCGGTGACCACCACCAACTCCAGGCCGTCGCCGACGTAGCGCACCACGTCGCCGCCGTCCTCGCGGCGCTGCCAGCCATCCGGGACGGCGATCGCGAAGCCGGCGGGATCCTGCGCCAGGGCGTAGCCGCCGGGGGCGCCGGGACCGGCGGTGGGCTCGGTGCCGGGGG
>NZ_VKHT01001388.1 GCF_014141535.1 Streptomyces alkaliphilus
GCAGGCGCGCCGGCTCGACCACCTGGCCTCGGCCCCGACCCCCCAGTCCTCTCCGTTCTCCGCCCTCGGGGCTCCCGCTTTCGGCGGGCCCCCGCCGGCGGCCCCACCGGAACCGCGCCCGATCCTGGAACTGGAGGGCGAGGAGTACGAGGACGAACTCGACGCCCTGTCCGACTGGGTGGACGACTTCCTGATGCCCAGCTACGGCGCGGAGGTCACCACGGCGGCACCGTGGTGCCCGCGCTGGCAGGAACACGACGACGTGGTGGCCTGGCTCCACGCCCTGTGGCTCGCCTACCAGCAGCACAAGGACCCCGAGGCGGGCCCGTCCGGACTCCTGGTGTGGCACCGGGACTTCCTCACCCACACCATCGCGGCGATCCGCGCCCCCGGCGGGCCGCTGTCGGCGTGCATGACCTCCCCCGACCGTCCCGCGCACCGGCTCCTGCCCGGCCCGCCGCCCTCGATCCGAACGGAGGAGACCAACGCGGCCGAGGCCGGATCATCCGGTTCGACCGGGTCCGGGTCGTGAGCGCCGGGCGACCGGCCTTCGGCCTCAGCTTCGACCCACGGGCTCTGACCGACCTCCTCGGGGCCCCCGAGGAGATCCGCGACACCGCCCTGTCCCATCTCCGGGACGTGGTGAACGCCGAACGGCGGGGGCTTCGGCTGACCGGGGACCTGGAGGGATACCGCAAGCTGTTCGTGGATCCCCACAAGGAGTGGCGCCTCGTCTACGGTCTTCGCCCGGCACCGCAGGCCTCCGCGTACCGGGAGGAGGTCCACGTCGTCGCAGTTCGTCCCCGGGCCCGCAACGACGTCTACGACACCGTCGGTATCCGCCTGGGCATGTCCCGCCGGCCGCTGAGCGCCCGCGCCCACGCCGCCCGGGTCCGCTCTCCCCAGCTGACCGACCACCTCCCTCTTCGGCCCGCTCCGGCTGCCGCGATGCCGGGCCCGCCCCGTCCCGCGAGTTCGGCCGCGTAGTTGGCGGCGATGC
>NZ_VKHT01001389.1 GCF_014141535.1 Streptomyces alkaliphilus
ACCCCACCCGTGTGGGAGTCCACCCCGACGTCGTGCCCGCACCCACCGAGGAGTCC
Source organism: Streptomyces alkaliphilus (assembly GCF_014141535.1). Classification (GTDB taxonomy): domain Bacteria; phylum Actinomycetota; class Actinomycetes; order Streptomycetales; family Streptomycetaceae; genus Streptomyces; species Streptomyces alkaliphilus. Next base: position 57 of record NZ_VKHT01001389.1, read on the forward strand.
CCCGTGTTCACCGGAATCGTTGAGGAACTCGGCGAGGTCGTCGCCGTCGAACGGCTCGAGGACGCCGCCCGCCTGCGGATCCACGGGCCCCGTGTGGTCTCGGACGCCCGGCACGGCGACTCGATCGCCGTCAACGGAGTCTGTCTGACCGTCGTGACGGTCGGGGACGGGGAGTTCACCGCCGACGTCATGGCCGAGACCCTCCACCGCTCCTCCCTGGCGGCCCTCGGCCCCGGCTCGCCGGTCAATCTCGAACGTGCCCTCGCGCTCGGCGCCCGCCTGGGCGGCCACATCGTGCAGGGTCACGTGGACGGCACCGGCGCCCTCGTCGAACGGATCCCCGGCGACCACTGGGAGACCGTCCGTTTCTCCGTGCCCGCGCACCTGTGCCGTTACATCGTGGAGAAGGGTTCGATCACCATCGACGGGGTGAGTCTGACCGTGGTCGAGGCACCGGTGACCGGGGGCGCCGGCGAGCCGGTCCTGGGCGTGGGCCTCATCCCCACCACGCTGGCCCTGACCACCCTCGGTCGCGTGCTTCCCGGGGACCCGGTGAACCTGGAGGTCGACGTGCTGGCCAAGTACGTCGAGCGTCTCCTCGCCCCCGGCTCGCCCGCCGTCGTGCCCGCCGTTCCGGGAACCGCTTCCGATCCGGCCGCGGAGGCGCGGGGATGAGCCTGTTCGACCAACTCAACTCCACCGCTTTCGAGATCGTCGGTCAGCGCGTCATCTGGTCCGATCTCGTCGGCAACCTCCTCGGCCTGACGGCCCTCGCCCTGGGGTGGCGTCGCTCGGTGTGGACCTGGCCGGTACAGGTGGCCTCCGGGCTGATCCTCGTGGCCGCCTACGCCTCCGCCGCGCTCGGCGGCGGGGTGGGCAAGCAACTGCTGGTGATGACCGTCGCCCTGTGGGGCTGGCGCCAATGGCGGGTGGGGGCCAGGGA
>NZ_VKHT01000139.1 GCF_014141535.1 Streptomyces alkaliphilus
CCGTAGGAGCGGTAATCGACGGTGCCCACACCGCGATCCCCGGTCCAGCGGACCCGGGCGGAGTACTGGTGAACGGGGCTCATGAAGGGAGCCTACCGGCGCGTCGGGCGGCTTTCGTCCCTCGATGGGCGGTGTCCGGTTCGGTGCCCCACAGAGCGCCGGACCGGCCTCGTGGTGGGTGCCCGCTCCTGCGGTTCCATCGATTCCGGCGACGCGGCGACGCGGCGGGATGCCGGGCCGGACGCCACGACGGAGCACGCCCCGCCCGACCCGACCCGGCCCGGTGCCGGTGGGCGGACCCCGATGCCGGGGACCGACCGCCGGGGCGGGGGAACCCGGAGCCGCCGGAGTGCGTCGGATCGACGGGTCCGGCGGCGGGAACCGATGCCCCCGGACCGACGGGGGACGCCACGGTACGCAACCGAATCAGCGGATCCGGCGGAGCGCCGGATCCGACCCCACCGAGACCCGGGAGGACACCATGGGCGGTATTCGCCACACCCCGCGCGGCAGGCGGCGACGGACGGGAGCGACCCTGGTCGCCCTGGCCGCCGCGACGGCCCTCACCCTGACGGCCTGCGGCGACGCGACCGAGGACAACGGCGCGCCCGGCACCGCGCCACCGACCGGCGAGGAGACCACCGGGACCGCTCCGGGCGGGGAGGAGGACGGCGACACCGGGGGAACCACCGGCGACGGTGCCGGCGGCGACGCGGAGGAGCCCTCCGACGAGGCGTTCCGGGAGCGGGCGGCGGACATCGAGGAGGAGTGGCCGGGGGTGGAATCCCTCGCCTCCTCCTCGGACGAGCTGTGGCGCCTGGAGGGTGTGGTCGAGCCCGACCCCTCCGACACCACCGTGACCACCCTGGTCGGCCACGGCGACTGCGACCTGGAGTGGGGCGCGCGGGTCCACGAGACCGAGGACCTGATCATCCTCGGCGGCTGGTCCGTGGAGGACCCGGACGTCGAGATGTGCACCGAGGTGCTCCTCATCGACGAGGTCGAGGTGGAACTCGACGCGGAGGTCGGCGACCGGGTCCTGGTGGACGCGGTCACCGGAGCGGACATGCTGGGCGAGGAGTTCCACACCACCCGCTGAGCCCCGGGCGCGGCCCGGATCCGGGCATGCCGCGGCGCCCGCCTTCTTCCGGTCGGGGAGGGGCGGGCGCCGCGGCCGGTATCCGCACGCCGTTGTGCGGTCCCGTTCGGGGCGGGGCCGGGGTCGGACGGCGGCCCGGACCCGGGGGCGTCCCCGGGTCCGGGACCGTCAGACCGTGAGCGCCCTGTCGGTGGGACGGATCGGGTAGGGCAGGTCACTGTGCCCGTCGGTCAGCAGCCGGTCCACACCGCGCGCGGCGGCCCGGCCCTCGGCGATGGCCCACACGATCAGCGACTGACCGCGTCCGGCGTCGCCGGCGACGAAGACACCGGAGACGTTGGTGGCGTACTCCGCGTCCCGCGCGATGTTGCCGCGCTCGTCCAGCTCCAGGCCGAACTGCTCGACGAGACCGTTCTCGCGGTCGGTGCCGACGAAGCCCATGGCCAGGGTGACCAGCTGCGCGGGGATGCGGCGCCCGGTGCCCTCCTTCTGCACGAGCTTCCCGCCGGTGAACTCCACCTCCACGAGGTGCAGCCACTGCACGTTGCCGTCCTCGTCCCCCTCGAAGCGGGTGGTCGAGACGGAGTAGACCCGCTCGCCGCCCTCCTCGTGGGCGCTGGTGACCTTGTAGAGCATCGGGAAGGTCGGCCAGGGCTGGTTCGCGGCCCGCTCCTCGCCCGGACGCGGCATGATCTCCAGCTGGGTGACGGAGGCCGCGCCCTGACGGTGCGCGGTGCCCACGCAGTCGGCGCCGGTGTCACCGCCGCCGATGACCACCACGTGCTTGCCCTCGGCGGTGATCGGCGGGGTGACGAAGTCACCCTCCTGCACCTTGTTGGCCAACGGCAGGTACTCCATCGCCTGGTGGATGCCCCTGAGTTCGCGGCCGGGCACCGGCAGGTCGCGGGCGGTGGTGGAGCCGGCTGCGATGACCACCGCGTCGTACCTCTTGCGCAGGTCCTTCGCCGAGATGTCGCGTCCCACCTCGACACCGGTGCGGAACCGGGTGCCCTCCGCGCGCATCTGCTCGATGCGGCGGTTGATGTGCCGCTTCTCCATCTTGAACTCGGGGATGCCGTAGCGCAGCAGGCCACCGATCCGGTCGGCCCGCTCGTAGACGGCCACGGTGTGACCGGCCCGGGTGAGCTGCTGGGCGGCGGCCAGTCCGGCCGGGCCGGAGCCGATCACGGCCACGGTCTTGCCGGAGAGACGCTCGGGCGGCTGCGGGGTGACCCCACCGGCCTCCCACGCCTTGTCGATGATGGTGACCTCGACGTTCTTGATGGTCACCGCAGGCTGGTTGATCCCCAGCACGCAGGCCGCCTCACAGGGCGCCGGACACAGCCGACCGGTGAACTCCGGGAAGTTGTTGGTGGCGTGCAGGCGCTCGCTCGCCGTGGCCCAGTCACCCCGGTAGGCGTAGTCGTTCCACTCCGGGATGAGGTTGCCCAGCGGACAGCCGTTGTGACAGAACGGGATGCCGCAGTCCATGCAGCGACCGGCCTGCTTGCCGATGATCGGCAGCAGGGAGCCCGGCACGTACACCTCGTTCCAGTCCCGCAGCCGCTCGCCGACGGGGCGGGTCTCGGCGACCTCGCGATCTGTGGTCAAAAAGCCCTTCGGGTCAGCCATGGGTCGCCGCCTCCATCATCTTCTCGTGGATCTCGGACTCTTCGAGTCCGGCTCGCTCGGCGGCGTCCTTGGCGGCGAGCACGGCCTTGTAGGTGGTGGGCACGATCTTGCTGAACCGGCCCGAGGAGACGGCCCAGTCCGCCAGCAGCACGGCGGCCACCGTGGATCCCGTCTCCTCCGCGTGGCGGCGCACCACGTCGTGCAGCCACTCCCGGTCGTTCTCGTCGAGCGCCTCGACCGCGCCCTGGTTGCCCGCGTTGACGTTCTCCTTGCGCAGGTCCATGACGTAGGCGGTGCCGCCGGACATGCCGGCGCCGAAGTTGCGCCCGGTCTCGCCGAGGACGACGGCGGTACCGCCGGTCATGTACTCGCAGCCGTGGTCGCCCACGCCCTCGGCCACCACCAGGGCCCCGGAGTTGCGGACGCAGAACCGCTCGCCGACCCGGCCGCGCAGGAACAACTCACCACCGGTGGCGCCGTAGGCGAGGGTGTTGCCCGCGATGACCGACTCCTCCGCGAGGTGATCGGCGGACCGGTCGGGCCGCACGATCACCCGCCCGCCGGACAGGCCCTTGCCGACGTAGTCGTTGGCGTCACCCTCCAGACGCAGGGTGACCCCTCGCGGAAGGAAGGCGCCGAAGGACTGACCGGCGGAACCGAGGAGGGTGATGTCGATGGTGTCGTCGGGCAGTCCGGCGCCACCGAACCGGCGGGTGACCTCGTGGCCGAGCATCGTGCCGACGGTGCGGTTGATGTTGCGGACCGCCACCCGGGCCCGCACCGGGCCCGCCTCCTCGGCGCTTCCCGCCTCCAGGGCGTCGGAGGCGAGCCGGATCAACTCCTTGTCCAGGGCCTTCTCCAGCCCGTGGTCCTGGGTCACGGTGCACCGGCGGGCGGTGCCGGCCGGCAGCGCGGGGACGTGCAGCAGCGGGGCCAGGTCCAGGCCGGAGGCCTTCCAGTGTTCCACCGCACGGTCGACGTCGAGCACGTCGGCCCGGCCGATGGCCTCGTCCAGGGAGCGGAAGCCGAGCTCGGCGAGGAGTTCGCGGACCTCCTGCGCGACGAACTCGAAGAAGTTGACCACGAACTCCGGCTTGCCCCCGTACCGGGCGCGCAGCACCGGGTTCTGGGTGGCGATACCGACCGGACAGGTGTCCAGGTGGCAGACCCGCATCATCACGCAACCCGAGACCACCAGCGGCGCCGTGGCGAAGCCGTACTCCTCGGCACCCAGCAGAGCGGCGATCAGCACGTCGCGACCGGTCTTCAGCTGACCGTCCGTCTGCACGACGATGCGGTCGCGCAGTCCGTTGAGCAGGAGGGTCTGCTGCGTCTCGGCCAGACCCAGCTCCCACGGACCGCCCGCGTGCTTGAGGGAGGTCAACGGGGAGGCGCCGGTGCCGCCGTCGTGACCGGAGATGAGCACCACGTCGGCGTGCGCCTTGGAGACGCCGGCGGCGACGGTTCCCACGCCGACCTCGGAGACCAGCTTCACGTGGATACGGGCCGAGGGGTTGGCGTTCTTCAGGTCGTGGATCAGCTGTGCCAGGTCCTCGATGGAGTAGATGTCGTGGTGCGGCGGCGGGGAGATCAGCCCCACGCCCGGCGTGGAGTGCCGGGTGCGCGCCACCCACGGGTACACCTTGTGACCGGGCAGCTGCCCGCCCTCACCGGGCTTGGCGCCCTGCGCCATCTTGATCTGGATGTCATCGGCGTTGACGAGGTACTCACTGGTCACGCCGAACCGACCGGAGGCGACCTGCTTGATCGCCGAGCGGCGCTCGGGGTCGTACAGGCGCTCGGGGTCCTCGCCGCCCTCGCCGGTGTTGGACTTGCCGCCCAGCCGGTTCATGGCGATCGCGAGCGTCTCGTGCGCCTCCTGCGAGATGGAACCGTAGGACATGGCGCCGGTGGAGAACCGCTTGACGATCTCCGAGACCGGCTCGACCTCGTCGATCGGAACCGGCCGGCGGTCACTGCGCAGGCCGAACAGACCGCGCAGGGTCATCAGCCGCTCCGACTGCTCGTCGACCCGGGAGGTGTACTGCTTGAAGACGTCGTACCGGCCCTCGCGGGTGGAGTGCTGGAGACGGAAGACGGTCTCCGGGTCGAACAGGTGGGGCTCGCCCTCCCGTCGCCACTGGTACTCGCCGCCGATCTCCAACCGGCGGTGGGCCGCCGCGATGCCCGAGGCGGGGTACGCCTTGGCGTGCCGGGCGGCGACCTCCCGGGCGATGACGTCCAGGCCGACGCCGCCGATCTTGGTGGAGGTGCCGTTGAAGTAGGTGTCGACGAACTCCTCGTCGAGGCCGACCGCCTCGAACACCTGCGCGCCCCGGTAGGAGGCGACGGTGGAGATGCCCATCTTGGACATCACCTTCAGCACGCCCTTGCCCAGCGCCTTGATGAGGTTGCGGATGGCGCTCTCGGCGCTGAGGCCGGGCACGTCCCGGAAGAAGGTGCCCTCGCGGACCAGGTCCTCCACCGATTCCATGGCCAGGTAGGGGTTGACCGCGGCGGCGCCGTATCCGATGAGGAGCGCGACGTGGTGCACCTCGCGCACGTCACCGGCCTCCACCAGCAGACCCACCCGGGTGCGCTGACGGGTGCGGATCAGGTGGTGGTGGACCGCCGAGGTCAGCAGCAGCGACGGGATGGGGGCGTGCTCGGCGTCCGAGTGGCGGTCGGAGAGCACGATGATCCGGGCGCCCTCGGCGATGGCGGTGTCCACCTCACCGCGGATGGCGTCCAGGCGCGCGGCCAGCGCGGTCCCGCCGCCGCCCACCCGGTAGAGGCCGGAGATCGTGGCGGACTCGAAGCCGGGCATGTCGCCGTCGGCGTTGATGTGGATGAGCTTGGCCAGCTCGTCGTTGTCGATCACCGGGAAGGGCAGCGTCACGCTGCGGCAGGAGGCCGCGGTGGGCTCCAGCAGGTTGCCCTGCGGGCCGAGCGCCGAGTGCAGCGAGGTGACCAGCTCCTCACGGATGGCGTCCAGCGGGGGGTTGGTGACCTGGGCGAAGAGCTGGGTGAAGTAGTCGAAGATCAGCCGGGGACGGTCGGAGAGGGCCGCGATGGGGGTGTCGGTGCCCATGGAGCCGATCGGCTCGGCGCCGGTGCGGGCCATCGGGGTGAGGAGGACCCGCAGTTCCTCCTCCGTGTAGCCGAAGGTCTGCTGCCTGCGGGTGACCGAGGCGTGGGTGTGCACGATGTGCTCGCGGTCGGGCAGGTCGGGCAGCTCGATGAGCCCGGCCTCGAGCCAGTCCTGGTAGGGGTGCTCGGCGGCCAGCTCGGCCTTGATCTCGTCGTCCTCGATGATCCGGTGCTCATCGGTGTCCACCAGGAACATCCGCCCCGGCTGCAACCGGCCCTTGCGGACCACCCGGGCGGGATCGATGTCCAGGACGCCGACCTCGGAGGAGAGGACCACCAGGCCGTCATCGGTCACCCAGTAGCGGCCGGGACGCAGACCGTTGCGGTCCAGGACCGCGCCGACCCGGGTGCCGTCGGTGAAGGTGACGCAGGCGGGGCCGTCCCACGGCTCCATCATCGTGGAGTGGAAGCGGTAGAAGGCGCGCCGGGCCGGGTCCATCGTGTCGTGGTTCTCCCACGCCTCGGGGACCATCATCAGCACCGCGTGCGGCAGCGACCGGCCGCCCAGGTGCAACAGCTCCAGCACCTCGTCGAAGGAGGCGGAGTCGGAGGCGTCCGGGGCGCAGATCGGGAAGATCCGCTCCAGCCGCTCCCGGTCCCCGAAGAGGTCGCTGACCAGCTGCGACTCGCGGGCCCGCATCCAGTTCCGGTTGCCCTTGACGGTGTTGATCTCGCCGTTGTGGGCGATGAACCGGTAGGGGTGGGCCAACGGCCAGCTCGGGAAGGTGTTGGTGGAGAAGCGGGAGTGCACCAGCGCGATCGCGGAGGCGGTGCGGGAGTCGGAGAGGTCCGGGAAGAACGGCTCCAGTTGCCCGGTGGTGAGCATTCCCTTGTAGACCAGGGTGCGCGCGGAGAGCGAGGCGAAGTAGACGTCCGCCTCCCGCTCGGCGCGCTTGCGCAGCACGAAGGCCCGGCGATCCAGCTCCAGGCCGAGGAGCGCACGGTCCGCGTCGGCGACGAAGAGCTGCCGGAAGGTGGGCATGGTGGCGCGGGAGGCGACGCCGAGCAGGTCCGGGGTGACCGGCACGTCGCGCCAGCCCAGCACCTCCAGGCCCTCCTCGACGGCGAGTGCCTCGATCCGGGCGGCGACGGCGTCGGCGGCGGCCGGGTCGGCGGGCAGGAAGCCGAGGCCGACGGCGTAGGAGCCGGCGGCGGGCAGTTCGAAGGGAACCACCGCGCGCAGGAACGCGTCCGGGACCTGGAGGAGAATGCCGGCGCCGTCACCGGTGTCGGGGTCGCTACCGGTGGCACCGCGGTGCTCCAGGTTGCGCAGGACGGTCAGCGCCCGATCCACGAGTTCGTGGTCGGCCTCACCGGAAAGTTTGGCGACGAAGCCGACGCCGCAGGCGTCGTGCTCGTTGGCCGGGTCGTACATCCCCTGCTTGGCCGGATGGGACGCAGAACGCATCGGCTCCTCCGTCGTCGTCGGTGTGGATTGGTGCTGTGACCGGGGACGACGTTGGCCCTGGCGCGAATTTTTCGTGCAGGTTACAGGATGGGGCCCATCCCGGAAAGTGGATGAACGTGCCCGGGATGCGGACGGCACGACGGTGCGCCGGGACCGCGAAAGTGGGGTGGAGCCGCCCGGCTCGACCGGTGCGGCCCGGGCGACGGCGCCCGTGGATCCCGAAGCATATGCCCTGTGGAGACGTCCCCGAAACCGTCGGGTAACAATGATCACGGGCGATGTTTCCCGTCCGCTCACCACGGCCCCCGGTCGGGGCCGCGGGCGGACGTTGCCGCCCGGCGGGACCCGGATGTCCCCGTCGGCGCCGTTCGGGTGAACGGCGGGGAACGCGAACGTGCCGATCCCCCGCGGCGACGTACGGCGCGGGGGATCCGGGGCGGAGGGCG
>NZ_VKHT01001390.1 GCF_014141535.1 Streptomyces alkaliphilus
GTCGGGAGGGGTTCTTCGCGACGGGGCTGAGCGGCCATGTTCCCGAGTATCGCCCTAAGTGGCGCCCCGGGCGCCGGTGCGGCGATACCCGGGCGCGTTCCTGATGGTGTGCGCTCCGAAACGCGCCCGAGCGGTCGCCTCGCCGGTGCGGCCGCCGCCGGAGAGCGATCCCGCCCCGGGGCGGCCCGTTCCGGCCCGGGCCCGCCCCGTCCGGGGCCCGTCCGCCCCGGACGGGGCGGACGGGGCGGACGGGGCGGACGGAGACCCGGTCGGAAGCCGGTCACAGGTCGCGGAGCAGCAGCCCGGGACGTTCGATCCGGTCGGCGACGTCCCGCAGGAAGCCGCCGGCGACGGCACCGTCGCAGACCCGGTGGTCGAAGGTGAGGGACAGTTGCACCACGTGGCGCAGGGCGAGTTCGCCCCGGTGCGCCCAGGGTTTCTCCACGATCCGACCCACCCCGAGCATCGCGGCCTGGGGATGGTTGATGATCGGGGTGGAGCCGTCCACGCCGAAGACGCCGTAGTTGTTGAGGGTGAAGGTGCCGCCGGTGAGCTCGGCGGGCGGGAGGGTCCCGGCCCGGGCCGCCTCGGTGAGGCGGGTGATCTCCCTGCCGAGTCCCTCGGTGGTGAGGGTGTGGGCGTCGCGGACGACCGGCACCACCAGGCCGCGCGGGGTCTGCGCGGCGAGGCCGAGGTGGACGGCCGGGAGGCGCACGATCTCGCGACGTTCGGTGTCCACGGTGGCGTTCAGCTCCGGCCGGTGGGTGAGCACGGCGGTGCAGACGCGGGCCAGGAGGGCGAGCAGCGGGACGCGCGGCTCGCCGAGTTCGCGGCGCAGTTCCAGCAGGGCGGTGGCGTCGGCGTCCACCCAGCAGGTGGCGTCGGGGATCTCGGCACGGCTGCGGGTGAGGTGGTCCGCCATGGTGCCGAGCAGTCCGCGCAACGGGATGCGGGTCTCCCCCGCCCGGGTGGGAGCGGGTGCCGGAAGGGGCGTGGC
>NZ_VKHT01001391.1 GCF_014141535.1 Streptomyces alkaliphilus
GTCCCTCTCACCCTCCCGGGCCGCGGACTTCATGCGCTGTCCGCTGTTGTACCGCTTCCGGGTGATCGACCGGCTGCCCGAGCGGCCCAGCGCGGCGGCGACCCGGGGCACCGTGGTGCACGCGGTCCTGGAGCGCGTCTTCGACGCCCCCGCGGGGGAGCGCGACGCGCGGCGGGCCCGGGCGATGGTCGTGGCCGAGTGGGAGAAGCTGTTGGCCGCCCGTCCCGAACTGGCGGGGCTGTTCGAGGACGACCCCGCCGACACCACCGATCCCGCCCCTTCGACGGGGCCCGCCCCGGACGGCGCCGACGCCCCGTCCGCCGGGAGTCGCGACGCGGCCGGGCGGGCCCGGCTGGCGGAGTGGTTGGCCGGGGCGGAGGAGTTGGTCGAGCGGTGGTTCTCGCTGGAGGACCCCTCCCGGCTGGAGCCGGCCGAGCGCGAGGTGTTCGTCGAGACCCGGCTGGAGTCGGGGCTGCGGGTCCGGGGGGTGATCGACCGGGTGGACGTGGCGCCCACCGGTGAGATCCGGGTGGTGGACTACAAGACGGGTCGGGCCCCCCGCCCCGAGTACTCCGGCGAGGCCCTGTTCCAGATGCGGTTCTACGCGCTGGTGCTGTGGCGGCTGCGCGGCGTCATCCCCAAGCGGCTCCAACTGGTCTACCTGGGCAGCGGCGAGGTGCGGTGGCACGATCCCGTGGAGGAGGAGCTGCTGGCGGTGGAGCGCAAGCTGACCGCGCTCTGGGAGGCCATTCGACAGGCGACGGAGACGGGTGACTGGCGCCCCCGACGGGGACCTCTGTGCTCCTGGTGCGACCACCGCGAACGTTGTCCGGAATTCGGCGGGACCCCGCCGCCCTACCCCCTGCTCGTACAGCCGACGCTGCCCGGCGCGGACGCCGCCCCGACCGACACCCGGACGCCGACCGACACCGCCGGGACCGGCCGCCCCGGGGAGGCGGGGGACTGATCCGGGTCGCCGCCCCGGGGTCGCGGGG
>NZ_VKHT01001392.1 GCF_014141535.1 Streptomyces alkaliphilus
GGTCAGTCGGGCCAGGAGCTCCAGGGGGTCCTTCGGCTCCGGCTCCGGCTCCGGCTCGGGCTCCCGGGTGCCGGGCGCCGGCCCTGCGGTGGCCTCCCCGGCCGGGGTCTCCTTCCCGGCAGGGGCTTCCTTCCCGGCCGGGGTCTCCCGGTCGGGGCCCCCGTCGCCGACGCGGGAGGGGGCGGGTACGTCGGCGTCCGTGCGCAGCGGCACGAAGGTGCTGCCGGCGCGCGGATCGACGGACTTCTTCCCGCCGTCCTCCGACGTGGGCCCCGTCCCGGTGGGAGCGGACTCCCCGCCGGTGTCCGGCTTCCGGGGGTCGATCGGCGGAACCGGCGGGTCCTCGGCCCCGTCCTCCGAGCGCTGCGGCTTCGGGGCGGTGGATCCGGCCGTTCCGACCGCGCCGCCACCGGTCCCGGCCGGCTTCCCGGCCTTCCCGGGCTTCTCCGTCGGGGTACCGGCCTTCGCGGGGGGCGGCACGCGCAGCACGGTCGTCCGGTCCGACGGCACCGGCTCGTCCGCCTCCCCGGCCGGTCCGTCGTCCTCCCGGTCCCTTGCGGCGCTCCCGGCCCCGCCGTCCTTCGGGTCCTTCGGGTCCTTCGGGTCCTTCCGGGCCGGGGACGGCACCCGCAGGGCCGTGGTGCGGTCGGACGGTGCCCCGTCATCCGTTCCGTCGGCCGGGGACGCCTCGGACCTCCCGACGGGGGCCGTCCTCCCCGCCGAGGACGGCACGCGCAGCACGGTCGTCCGGTCCGACGGCACCGGCTCGTCCGCCTCCCCGGCCGGCTCGTCCGCCTCCCCGGCCTCCTCCCCGGCGCCGGTCGTGGCGGGTGTGCCGGTCCGGGTCCCGGCGGCGTCACCGATTTCGCCGGTGGTCTTCCCGGTCTCCGCCCGGCCCGCGGCCTCCGCCCCCGGGAGCGCGACCCCGGAGCCCCCGGAGCCCCTGTCCTCCTCGAAGGCGGCCGGAAAACGACGGTGGCGACCGGATGGAGGG
>NZ_VKHT01001393.1 GCF_014141535.1 Streptomyces alkaliphilus
GGGCGAGGTCGAGTGTCATCGCGTCGAGCCGGGCCACCGCGTCCGCCCACGCCTCGTCGACCCCGGTGTCCAGGTCGTTGTGGTTGATGGCGTTGGCGATGAGCAGCACCGTGCCGTCACGGTGGTCGAGAACCGCCAGGTCGGAGGCGAGCAGCATGGTCAACTCGGGCAGGCCGAGGTCGTCCTCGGTGTGCTCCCCGATCCACTCCAACCGGCGGACCGCGTCCCAGCCGATGTAGCCGACCATACCGCCGGTGAAGGGCGGGAGCGCGGGGTCACGGGGGGTGTGCAGCACCTCGACGGTGGCGCGCAGCGCCTCCAGCGGGTCACCGTCCAGCGGAACGCCGGTGGGCGGGGTGCCCAGCCAGTGGGCGCGGCCGTCCCGGACGGTGAGGGCCGCGGAGCTGCGCACGCCGATGAAGGAGTAGCGCGACCAGGTCCGGCCGTTCTCCGCGGACTCCAGCAGGAAGGTGCCCGGGCGACCGGCCGCGAGCTTGCGGTAGAGCGCGATGGGGGTGTCCCCGTCCGCGAGCAGGCGCCGGGTCACCGGGATGACCCGCCGGTCCTTCGCACGGACCCGGAAAGTGTCGAGGTCGTCGGTGGTCATGGCGGGTGAGCCTACTGGGCCGGGGCGTGATCGGACCCGGGGGCGACGGGTAGCGGACGGGCGTCGAAACAGGTGCGGTCGCCGGTGTGGCAGGCCGCGCCCACCTGGTCCACGCGGACCAGCAGGGTGTCGCCGTCGCAGTCCAGCGCCACGGAGCGGACGTGTTGCACGTGGCCGGAGGTGTCGCCCTTGACCCAGTACTCGCCCCGGCTGCGGCTCCAGTAGGTGCAGCGGCCGGTGGTGAGGGTGCGGTGCAGCGCCTCGTCGTCCATCCAACCGAGCATCAGCACCTCACCGGTGTCGTACTGCTGGGCGATGGCGGGCACCAGCCCGTCGGGGGTGCGCTTGAGCAGCGCGGCCACGGCCGGGTCGAGGGCCGATACCGTC
>NZ_VKHT01001394.1 GCF_014141535.1 Streptomyces alkaliphilus
AGAAAGTGTTGGGTAACTGATCGGTTGCTTGGTGTGATGTGCGGGTGGTGATCCTCGTGGCCGGGGCGGCGCGAGGATCACCGTCGTGTGTGTTTGTGTGTGCAAGCCCTCCTACGACTCGTCGTTGACCGAGGCGCAGTGGGCGGTGATCGAGCCGCTGCTGCCGGTGCGGGATCCGCGTCGCGGTGGGCGACCGTTGAAGTTTTCGCGTCGGCTGGTCGTGGACACGGTGTTGTACGTGCTGGTCAGCGGGTGTGCGTGGCGGATGGTGCCGCGCGATCTGGCGCCGTGGGATGTGGCCTATCGGTGGTTTCGGGCATGGGCGGCCGATGGCACGTGGAACCGGGTGCACGATGCGTTGCGTGATCGGGTGCGGGTGGCCGATGGTCGGGATCCGCAGCCCTCGGCCGCGGTGTTGGACTCGCAGTCGGCCCGCAGTCATCAGGGCGGGGAGGCGATCGGGTGGGACGCGGGCAAGCGGGTGCGCGGTCGCAAGCGGCATCTGTTGGTGGACACCTACGGGCTGGTGTTGCGGGCGGTGGTCCACTCGGCCTCCGTGCAGGACCGGGCGGGCGCCAAACTCGTCCTGGCCGACATCGGGAAGCTGTTTCCGCACGTCGGGTTGGTGTGGGTCGATGGTGGTTATGTGAACGCGGTCGACGCGGGCCTGGTGGATTGGGCGGCGGAGCGGGAGGGCCTGGAGATCGTCGTCGTGCCGCGCAACGCGGATGTGAAAGGCTTTCGGGTGCTGCCCCGCAGGTGGGTGGTGGAACGGACATTCTCCTGGCTGGGACGGTGCAGAAGGTTGGCCCGGGACTACGAGCGCAAGACCGCGCACGCCGAGGCGATGATCAAGGTCGCGATGATCCGGCTGATGGCCGCCCGTCTCGCCGGCGAGGAGATCGAACCCCGCGGTCCCATCGAGACCGAAGCGGCCCGTCGCCTCGCCGACGACCTCAAAGACGAGTGATCACCCGGTTACCCAACACTTTCT
>NZ_VKHT01001395.1 GCF_014141535.1 Streptomyces alkaliphilus
CGATCGTGGTCTACAACACCGTGCCCCGCGACACCCACCGCACCCCGGCCGCCGTGGAACCCTCGACCGCCCCCCGCATCGTCATGGTCGGCACGGTGCAGGACCGCAAGGGCGTGGACCTCTTCTCCCGGGTCACCGAACTGGCCCGGGCGAAGGGTCTGCCGTGGCGGTTCAGTTGGATCGGCTGGCGCACCCCCCGCATCGGCCGGGACACCCTGCTGTCGGACCGGGTGGAGTGGATGGGAGCCCTCTCCCGGCAGCGGGTCCGCGAGGAACTCGCCGCCTCCGACGCCTTCTTCCTCTCCAGCGTGGACGATCCGATGCCGCTGTCGGTGGTCGAGGCGGTGCAACACCGCCTGCGGGTGGTCACCTACCACCGGATCGGTTCGCGGGAGGTGCTGGAGGGCGCCCCCGGCTACCGCTCCTTCACCGAGTACACCCCCGAGGCGGCCCTCGCCGCGCTGGACGCCGTGCTGGCGGAGAACATCTCCGAGGAGCGGTACCGGGAGGTGGAGGAACTCTTCGACACACCCGCCTTCACCCACCGCATGTCGTTGGCGCTCGGGCTGCCCATGCCCGGCGCCGTCGGCCTCCCCGCGGGCCCGGAGGGCGGGGAGGGCGGTTTCGCCGCCGCCCTGGACCAGCAGGTGGCCCACCGGGTGGTCGAGTTCCGCGAGCACTTCCGGGCCGGTCGGGAGGAGGAGGCCCTGCGGGTCGGGACGGAGATCCTGCGCCGGCGCCGCCCGACGGACGTCCTGCTCGGCATGGCGGACCTGCACGCCCGCCGGGGCCGCGGCGCCGATGCGCTGCAACTGCTCGGCGCGGCGGTCTGCACCGGGGCCGAGCGCTCCCGGGTCTGGCGGGAGGTGGCGCGGATCGCCGAACTGGTCGGCCCCGAGGGTCGGACGCTGCACCGCTTCGCCCGTCTGGAGACCCTGAGGCTGCGGATGCGGGCCCGGTCCCGGGGCGCCGGCACCCCCACCTGACCGGCCC
>NZ_VKHT01001396.1 GCF_014141535.1 Streptomyces alkaliphilus
CCTCGGGACCCACCGACCCCGCCCGCGACACACCATGCCCCGGATGCCCGTTTCGCGTGCCCGATCGAAACGGAAGCTGCATGATTTGCCTACCGCTGGAGAAGCGAGACACAGGACCCGCGCCGGCCGCCCCGGCTCCATCGGCCCCGCGTGTCCGGCGGGGCCCGCCCCGCTCAACCCCGGATCAGCCGATGAGGACCGCCACCGACAGGAAGGAAGAACCGTGAACCGCAACGGACGCGTGCGCGCCGCCGGCGACCATGCGAAGGAGACCGCGCGGCACGCGGCGGAGGTGGTGGGACCGTACGCCGCGTCGGCCAGGGAGAACGCCCGGCACTACGCCCACGAGACCGGCGCCTACCTCGCTCCCCGCACCCGGAAGGCGGTGCGGGAGGCGGAGAAGAACTACCGCAAGCACCTCGCCCCCCGGGTGGACCGGGCCCGCCGGTCCCTCCCGGACGGTGTCGACGAGGCCGCGCACCGCGCCGCCGAGGGCACCCGCCGTGCCGCGCACCGCGCGGCCGAGGGCGCCCGCCACGCCAAGGCCGCGGCCGTACCGCACATCGAGGCGGCCCGCGCCCACACCGGGCCCGCCCGCGAGGAGGTGGCGGCCCGTTCGGCGGCGGCCGTGGCGGCGCTGCGCGGTGCCGTGAGCCCCGCCGAGATCCGCCGCGCGGTGCGCCGCCGGGAGCGCCGGGCCCGCACCCGCAGGGCCGTGAAGTGGATCGGCCTGACCGGCCTGGTGGCCGGTGGTGCCTGGGCCGCGTGGCGCTGGTGGGATCAGCAGACGAACCCGGACTGGCTGGTGGAGCCCCCGGCCCCGACCGAGTTGGGCGAGGACGTCCTCGACGAGCCGGCGGTCCTGGACCCGGAGGTCGAGGCCAAGCAGGCGGAGGCCGACGTGACCGGCGACACCCGTGACGGCGAGGGAAGCCCCGAGGACCGGGGCTGACGCCCCTCCCGGCTGACACGCCCTCGGCGCCCCCGGATC
>NZ_VKHT01001397.1 GCF_014141535.1 Streptomyces alkaliphilus
CTCACCCCTCCGCCAGGGAGTCCTCGATGCCCTGGTCCCCGCCCGGGCCACCGTTCCTCTCGGCATTGCCATCGGCATTCCTCTCGGCGTTTCTCCCGGTGTCGCCCTCGGCCAGCAGCGCGGTCAGTCCCTCCTCCAGCCCCAACCGTTCCATCTCGGCACCCGCCGGCACCGCCCGCAGCGTGTGCTCCAACCACGCCGAGAGCGGTTCGGCCGGTGCCTGCAACAGGGCGTCCCCATCCGGGGAGGTCAGCTCCAGGCTGATCACCGGTCGGCCGTCCACATCGGCCGGACGCACCCGCACATCGCCCCGCCCGGTCGCCCGCACGACTCCCTCCATCAGCAGCTCCCGGGCGAAGGTCCAGTCGACCGGCACGGGGCTGTTGGTGTGGAAGGTGACGTGCACGGCGTAGGGGTCCTCCGAGCGGTAGCGCAGCCGGGTGGGCACGTCCACGCCCCGCTCGGGGGACACCACCAGACGCATGGTGATCTCGCGCTCTACGGTGATCTGCATGACCTCTCCCTGCTCTTCTGTCTCCCGGGGCACCGGGAGCCCCGGCACCGGCGGACGGTGCCGCCACAGGGTGGGAGGGAGTCGCGTCCGGATCCTTACGCGACTTCGGGAAGATTTTTTTCCGCCCGGGTCCGGTCATCGGTGAACTCCCGTGATCGCCGGCCGATCGATCCCGGGACCCGCTCCGATCGGTGTCCTTCCGGGCGCGGTCACCCGCCGCCGGGTCGGGGGCACGGCGATACCCCGAGGGGGCACGGTCGGCGTACGATGCGTAACCCGACGCGACACGGACGAACGGACGAGGAGAATCGGACCCCCTCATGAGCTCTCCTGCGGAAGGCGGCGACGCCGGCACCCCGGGACCCGACTGGTATCCCGACCCCTCGATCCCGGGGTACATCCGCTACTGGAACGGCACGGCCTGGGTGCCGGGCAGCAGCCGTCGCCGACCGGAGCCGGGGGAGCCCACCCCCGCGC
>NZ_VKHT01001398.1 GCF_014141535.1 Streptomyces alkaliphilus
GTCCAGGGTGGGCCGGGCCGGGTCGGCGGGCGCGGTGGGGGCGCCACCGTTCTCGGCGAGCCGGCCGAGGCTGCCACCGATGCCCTTGAGCGCGTCGCCCAGTTCGCTGGGGACGATCCAGAGCTTGTTGGAGTCGCCCTGGGCGATCTTCGGAAGCATCTGCACGTACTGGTAGGCCAGCAGCTTCTGGTCGGCGTCGCCGGCGTGGATGGCCTCGAAGACGGTGCGGATTGCCTGTGCCTCACCCTCCGCGCGCAGGGCGGAGGCCTTGGCGTCACCCTCGGCGCGCAGGATCTCCGCCTGCTTGGCGCCCTCGGCCTGGAGGATCTCGGACTGTCGGACACCTTCGGCCTGGAGGATCGCGGCGCGCTTGTCACGGTCGGCCCGCATCTGCTTCTCCATCGAGTCCTGGATGGAGGTGGGCGGCTCGATCGCCTTGAGTTCGACGCGGTTGACGCGGATGCCCCACTTGCCGGTCGCCTCGTCGAGGACGCCGCGCAGGGCCGCGTTGATCTCCTCACGGGAGGTGAGGGTCCGCTCCAGGTCCATGCCACCGATGATGTTGCGCAGGGTGGTCACGGTCAGCTGTTCGATGGCCTGGATGAAGTTGGAGACCTCATAGGTGGCGGCGCGGGCGTCGGTGACCTGGTAGTAGATGACGGTGTCGATGTTGACGACCAGGTTGTCCTGGGTGATCACCGGCTGGGGCGGGAAGGGGACGACCTGCTCGCGCAGGTCGATGCGGTTGCGGATCGTGTCGATGAACGGCACGACGATGTTGAGGCCGGCGTTGAGCGTGCGGGTGTACCGACCGAAGCGCTCGACGATGGCGGCGCTGGCCTGCTGGATCACCTGGATCGTCTTGACCAGGGCGATGAAGACCAGCACCACCAGGATGACGAGCACGATGATGATGGCGTCCATCGTGATTCCCCCTGTGGTTCGGGATGTCGGAGACGGGTCGGGTGGAGAGCGGACGGGGTGGTGG
>NZ_VKHT01001399.1 GCF_014141535.1 Streptomyces alkaliphilus
GGTGGGCTCAGATGTCGATGCGTCCCAGGCGGCGGATCACGACGAAGCCCAACAGGTAGAGTCCCAGCGCGAGCAGCAGAAGGATCCGTCCGATCCCGCTCCCGGTGATACGGTCCATCGCGCCGTCGGCCATGGTGTTGATCAACAGCAGCGCGCCGAGGCCGATGGTGGGGACGGTGACGGCGGTGGCGTTGACCTCCGCCAGCATGGTGCGGACCTCGCGCCGGGTCTCCTTGCGCTCCTCCAGGGTCTGGGTGAGATTGCGCAGGGAGTCGACGATGGCGCCGCCGGCCCGGTTGGCGAGGGTCAGGGTGGTGACCAGGACGTTCAATTCGCGTGAGGGCAGTCGCTCGCCGAGTTCGCCCAGGGCCTCCTCCAGGGGGCGGCCGACGGCGAGCTGGTTGGCGACGACGGCGAGTTCCGCGCCGGCGGGGTCCTCCATCTCCTCGGCGGCCATGGACAGGGCGGTGCGCAGGGCCAGGCCGGCGGCGGTGCCGTTGGCGATGAGGCGGGACAGTTCGGGGAGTTGGGCGATGAATCGCTCGTTGCGGCGGGTGCGCTGCCACTCCAGGAAGGTGTTGGCGGCCCAGAGCCCGATCAGGGCGAAGATCGGGCCGAAGAACGGGGAGAGGAGCGCCCCCCCGATCAGCCACAGGGCGATCACGCCGGTGAGCGCGTAGACCACGTATTCGGCGGGGCCGATGTCCAGGCCGCCGGCGGCCAGTCTCAGGCGGAGGGCGCGGCCGAGCCGGGTCTCGTGGAGCCGACGGTCCAGTGCGGGGAAGCGGGGTCGGCGGCCGTGCGGGGTGCGTGCGGGGAGGACGGACAGGGGTACGGCGTCACCGGGTTCCGGGGCGGGACCGGAGAGGCGGCGCACCAGGGCCCGGCGGCGGGCCCGCCCGGCGGCCCACACCTGGATCCCCGCGACGGCCACGACGAGCGCCAGCAGGGTGAGTCCGAGGGCGAGCTGCGGCAGGCGGTCCGGGAG
>NZ_VKHT01000014.1 GCF_014141535.1 Streptomyces alkaliphilus
ATCCCGGGTCGGGTGGGCGGGGGTGGCGCCGCTGTGGTGTTGGTCATGTCCGGGCCTTTCGTGAGGCGATGTCACCGGTGATGTGCAGACGCTGGATGTTGCTGGTGCCGTCCATGAACTCGAAAGCCCGCACATCCCGGCACCACTTCTCCAGCAGCGGATGCTCCAACAAGCCGCCGGACCCGACGGCACCAGCCGCCCAGTGCGCGGTGCGCACCGCCAGGTCGGTGCCGTGCAGCTTCGCGGCGGACGGGGGGCGGCGCGCGTCCGGGTCGAGATCGACGGCCGCGGCGGCGTCGTGCAGCAGGGCGCAGGCCGCGGTCAGCCGGGCGGTGACCGGTTCCAGCCCGGACCAGCCGGGGCGCAGTTCGGCGACGCTGTCGCGGATCGCCCAGGCGGTGCCGAGGGCGAGCGCGGTGATCTGGAGCCGCATCGCGTTGAAGGTTCGGCCGATGCCCCACAGTCCGCGGCGGGAGGCGGGCAGATGGGCACCGAGCAGATGGGTGCGCGGGACCCGGACTCCGTCCAGGTCGAGCCGGCAGATGCGGGCGCCGCGCAGGCCGATCATGTCCAACGGTTCGGCGGTGAGGCCTTCGGCGGGCAGCGGGACCAGGGCGGCGCGGATGGAGAGGGCGGTGCGGCCGGTGCGGGCGAAGACCACGCCGATGGTGGCCCGCGAAGCGTTGCCGACGTACCGCTTGGCACCGGTGAGGGCATGGCCGTCGGCGGGATCGGGCAGGGCGTCCAGTCGGGTCTCCATGGCGGCGGCGTCGCTGCCGCGGGCGGGTTCGGTCATCCCGAAGAAGGTCCAGGAGCGGCCGTCCGCGATGGCGCCGTAGAAGAGTTCGCGCTGCGCCTCGTCGCCGAGGGTGTCCACCGCTACGCCGGCGAGGGAGGGCCCGGTGTTGGAGCAGACCACACCGGCGTCGCCGCGCGCGAACTCCACGGTGGCGACGACCCGGGGCAGACAACCGTCGGTGCCGTCGAGGTCGCCGGGCATATCGGGAGTACGGAATTCCTTGGGGGTGGAGGCGGCGCGCATCAGGGCGAGCACCGGTGAGTCGAGCTGGCGCCGTTCGCCCCCGGGGTCGGCGTCGACGGCCAGGGCATGGGCCCGAAGGGCGCGGCCGGCCGCGCGGCAGTCGGCGCGCAGGGCGCGCAGCGGTGGGTCGAGCGGGGCTTCCGGTACGGTCACGACCGGTCCTCCTCGGGCAGGGGCCGTCCGCCGACCGGGGGCGCGGTGGGACCTGCGGGGGTGGCGCCGGAGGGGTCGGCCAGCCAGACCGAGGCGACCAGCCAGCCGACATAGCCGGCGCGGGCGGAGCCGTCGGCGAGGAAGCCGGAGGCACCGAGGAGCTTCGCGGCCTCCCAGTCCAGGGCGGTGAGACGGTCGTGGGCGTCGGTGACGGCGACGGGGCTGCCGCCCGCGACCCGCAGCAACCGGACGGCGGCGGCGAGACCGGTCCGGACGTCGGCGACGGTGCCGAGCACCAACTGCTTGCGGGAGAGGGGCTCCCCGCCGGAGGTGCGGCCGGAGAGATGGGTGACGGCGTCGTCCAGCAGGCGGCGGGTGAGGCCGGCGCGGACCGCGCCGAGGAGCGCGTCGAAGGAGAGCGGGGCGGGGGCGTCACCGGTGTCGGGATCGGCGCGGTCACCGGTCGGGGGCCGTGTGGTCGGGGCGTCTGCGCCCGGCGCGGGGAGCGGCAGGCGGACGAAGCGCACCCGTTCCCGTTCGGCGAGCCGGTGGGGAAGGACCGCCGCGCCGCCCGGAACGGCGTCCGCGGGCAGGGCCGCGATCCCGCCGGGCGGGTCGACCGGGCCGGCCTCCCGCAGGGCGAGCGCGAGTCCGGCGGCGAGTCCCTGCGTGTGGGCGGCGGCCTCGCATGCCGCGATCGTGTCGCTCATCTCTGTCCTCCGTGGTGACGGTCCGGCAGTGCGCCGGCCACCCGTGCCCACGGGCGGCCGGCGATGCCGTCCGCGGGGAGCCGTGGGACCGGTCAACCGGCCCCGGCGAACTCCGTCCGATTCCTGATGTAGTCCGCGAGCGAACCCGCGGTCCGGAACACCTCCGGTTCGAGGGATTCCGGGTCGACGTCGAGCCCGATGGTGTCCTCCAAGCTCATCAGAAATTCAATGAACCGCATGGAGTCGATCTCCAGGTCTTCCAGGATCCTGGTCTCGGCGCCGAACTCGGGGAGCGGCCGGTCGAGGATCACGGAAAGAGAATGGCGCAGGTGCTCGACAATTTCGGCGCGACCCACTGGTGAATTCCTTTCCCGAACGCCCGAAAATGCGGCGCTGAATTGTTTCCGGGCGGCGCGGTGACGCCCACCGGGTGGTCACCCGGAGGTCTCCCGGAAGGTGTTCCCTCCCACGCCGCCCCGGCAGTGCCGTGCCACCCCCGAACGGGGGGCGGCACGGGCGCCGGCAAGCCCCGAAGGGCTGCCGGCGCCTGGTTCGACGGATCATCCGGGGGCCGGGCCCACGGACCGACGACAGCACTGCCGACCGATCGACGCCGGAAGGGCGTGACGAGGAATCAGAGAGAGTTCTTCGCGGCGGCCGACTTCGCGGCGGCGCACTTGCCGGCGGCGGACTTCGCCGCGATCTTGGAGGCAGCCTTGGAGGCAGCCTTGGAAGCGGCCTTGGAGGCAGCCTTGGAGGCGGCCTTGGAGGCGGCCTTGGAGGAAGCCTTCACGGTCGCCTTGTTCGTGGGCTGCGACATAGTGCATCACACCTTCCATAGCGAGGAATCGACGACTCCGAGCGGAGCCGTCCGCCGGGGTGGAATTTCTTCCCGGCAGCAACGAGATTCCCGGATGGGCGACGACCCGTCAACCCTTTCCCGGGATGCTCCCGACATTCTGCGGTGGCAGTAAATGACCGGCATCAAGCAGCCACCGTGAAATGGTGCCGCTTTTCCCCGGAACGGCGATCCTGGAAGGTGTCGTGCACGGACGGCGCACGGCCGAGGCCGACGGGAACGCCCCGGACGGCACGGGACAGGAGGTGGCGATGAACCAGCGGACCCCGACCTGGGCTCCCCCCGCGCCGGACGCGCGGCCGATGGCCGACGGCCCCGCACCGCCCACGGTGCGGGACGCCGAGCTCTGCTGGGGCCAGCGCTACCACTGGCTGCGCTACCAGCAGGCGGCGCCCGCCGACCGGCACGACGCGCACATCGTGGTTGGCTGTCCGGTCCCCGAGGGGGTGACCCCCACCGGGCTGCGCACCGTGCTGGACTATCTGGTACGGCGTCACGAGGGCCTGCGCACCGTCATCGACCCGTACGCCCGGCCCCGGCCCCGGCAGTTGGTGCAGCCACCGCGACCACTCACCCTGCACACCGCCTCCACGGAGGCGGACGGCACCCCCACCCCCGCCGAGGTGGTCGCCGGACTGACCGAGCGGCCCTTCTCGATGGCGGCCGAGTGGCCGATCCGGGTCTGCGCGGTCACCACCGGCGGGATGCCCCGGCGGCTGGTGGTGGTGCTGCACCATCTCGCCTTCGACGACTGGGGACTTGCCCTGTTCCAACGGGAGTTCGACGAACTGATCGACGCGCTGACCAGCCGCCGCCGCGCCCGTTTGCAGCCGGTGGCACGGCAGCCCGCCGACCTCGCCGGCGCCGAGGCGGCGCTCGGGCCGGCCGGGCGGGAGGCAACGCTGGAGCACTGGCGGACGCTGGTGCCCCGGCTGCCCTCCGATACCTTCGGCGCCCGCCGCACTCCTGTCGCCGCCGGGCCCGCGGCACACTCCGCCACTCTGACCTCCCCCGAACTGCTCGGGGCGGTGCGGGAGATCGCCGGACGGCTGCGGGTCTGGCCCTCGGCGGTCCATCTCGCCGCCTACGCGGTGGCCACGGTCGCCTGGACCGGGGAGACCACCGTCACCCACCGCTGGCTCGCCAGCCACCGCGAGGGCGCCCGGATGGACGTACTGACCTGCATGTTCTCCCCCACACTGATCCGAGTGGAGCTGACCGGTGACCCCGGCTTCGCCGAGGTCACCGCGCGGGTCGCGGAGCAGCTGAGGCTGGCACAGCGGCACGCCCACGCGCCCTGGGACGAGGTGGCCGAACTGGTCGCCCGAGAGGGGTTCCGGCGTGGCCGGCCCCTGCGGGTGACCTCGGAGGTGAACTTCCTCAGCTCCCCGGCGCAGCGCTGCGGCAGCCGCCGTGACCGGCTGGTGCGCGGCGCGGAGCCGGCCGCCTGGGCGCGGTCGGGGACCGACACGTACTTCCGGGTCCGGGAGCTCTCCGACGGTGTGGCGCTGGGTCTGGACGCCCGGACCGAGGTGATGGACGCGGAGGCCGTGGAGGCGTTCCTCCGGGGCTGTGTGCGGCTGCTCACCGCCCACGCGCAGGACCCCGGACAGGATCTGCGGCTGAGCGGGGCGGCCGAGCTGTTCGGCTTCGCTCCAGCACCCGCGCCCGCACCCGCACGACTCGGAGCCGACCTGGTGCGCCCGGCGGCCATCGCCTCGGTGCTGCGCGCCCATCCAGCGATCGCCGCCGCCGAGGTGACGGTCCGCGACGGGCGACTGGAAGCCCGGGTGACGGCGCGCGCCCCGGTGGACGAGCCGGAGCTGCGCCGGACGGTGCTGGACGCTGCCGCCGAGGTGCCGGGCGTCAGCCGTCCGGACCGGTTCACGATCACCGGCGCCGCCGACGAGACGGACGACTCCGGAGCCCCCACCGCGGAACCGTCCTCCGTAGCCGCCCGGGAGGCACTCCTGCGCGCCGTCGGCGGCGTCAACGGCCTGTCGACGGTGGACGCAGAGGCGTCCTACACGGCGGCCGGCGGCCGACTGCTGTGCGGCGCGCGGGTCCGCGCGGAACTGCGGGCCCTCGGCTGGAGCGGACTGGAGCCGACCGAGCTGGCCGGCGTCCGTCCGCTCGCCACCCTCGCCGCCCGGCTCCGGCCGGTGGACCCGGTGGACCCGGTGGACCCGGTGGACCCGGTGGACCCGGTGGACCCGGTGGACAGCGGAGCGCGGGAGCGGACCGAGGTCCGCTCCCGCGCTCCGCTGTAGTCGGGGCCGGGCAAGTCCGTCCGGACCGCGGGCCGGGGCGACCTCCTCGCCCCGGGGCGGTGTCCCTCCGGCTCCCGCGGGTCTCAGGCGACCCGGCCCAGCCCTGCCCCGGGCGACTGTCCGACGGAGAGCCGCTGCGCCAGCTGTACTCCCGCCTGGAAGCGGCTGACCGAACCCAGGCTGCGCATCAACGCGGCGATATGGCGACGGCAGGTCCGCACCGACATTCCCAGTCGTCTGGCCACCGCCTCGTCGGTGAGGCCCTGTGACATCAGCTGCGCGATGGACCGCTGGAAATCGTCCTCGATGTCACCGTCGTAGCCGGCACCGTCCGGCGTGAAAGCCGAGGCCGACTCCCACAGCAGCTCGAACATCTCGGACAGACACCCCACCATGGTGGCCTCGGTGACCGGACGTGCGGTCGACGGCAGGCCATCGACACCCGCCCCCACCAGCACCACCAGCGAACGGTCGAAGACCATGGCGCCCTGCGGCACCGCGCGGATCGTCCGCAGCTCCGCGCCCCGCTCCACCAGCCGGACGGCGCGGGTGCGCGAGGCGAAGTCGGCACGGTCCCGGTGCGGGGCGAGGATCCGGACCGTCCGGTCGCCTTCGAGCCCGGCGCAGCAGGCGTCGAGGAGCTCGCCGACCCCGGGCGCCTCCGGTCCCGGCCGTAGGATCAGGGCGTCCGTCCGGCACTCGGCGGCGGCCAGCCGGAGCAGCCCGCGGATCTCCGCCTCGCCCTCCACCCGGTCGATCACCCCGAGCGGTCCGGGCACCGGGCCACAGGTACCGGCCACCGCGTCGATCCGGGCGCGCAACCGGTCGGCGTGCTCGCGCTGCTGAAGGATCGCCCGCTCGATCGGGGAGAGCGCGACGACCGCGGCGGAGCGGGCGTCCACCGGCAACAGCACGGTGCCGGGTTCGTCGCCGCTGCGCAGCATGTGCAGTTCGACCAGCCGGGCGACGGCGGCGAAGACCTCGCCGGAGCTCAACCGCAGCTCGGCCGCCACCCGGTCCATCGCACCGGGCGCCACGCCGCCGTGCAGTGTGGCGTACCGGTGGACGGCGGCCAGGGTGTCACTGTCCGGGGCCGTGCCGGGCAGCACCCGTCCGGGTCCCGCACCCGGTCGGGGTGCCGCGCCCGGCACGGCCTCCGTGATCGCCGTGGTCATGGAGCGTACCTCCTTGAGTGTCGCTGTTCCGAAGCGTCGCCGCCCATCGCCCACTCATCGGGGCGGTGCCGGGACGCGCTCCACCGCTCATGGTGTGCAAGCCCTCCATCACGCCGCTCCCGCCCCCGGGTCGGTTCCGGCGGTGGCTCCCGACGCGCCACCGTTTCGCTGCCGGATCGCTGTCGAACCACCGTCGAAGCGCCCTCGGGACGGCACCGGCGGGTAGTGGCGGCCCCGTCCCGCTGTCGGTTCCCGCCGTCCCCGGCCTGCGGCGACCCGGGGACGGCGGGAACCGACAGCGGGACGATGGCGGATCGAGAGCCGGACACGGTCGAGTAAGCGGTGCACATCCGACCGTGCACGGCGTCACCGACCGACTCCGGCGCGGCCCCGTTCCACGGCACCACCGCGACCCCGCTCCACCGCTCCGACCCGGGCCATCGGGATCCGGAGGCGTCCGCGACCCACCGCGAATCAAGCAAAGGACGGACCGTCATGGCCGAAACGGAAACCCGGATTCCGCGCTCCTTCCAGGAGGTGCTGCTGCCGCACCTGCCCTACGCCGAGCCCGGCGAACTGATGGCGGAGGACGACCTGACGGCGCTCGGTCTGGACTCCATGGGCGTGGTGCAGCTCCTCGCCGAACTGGAGGACGAGCTCGGCGTCGAACTGCCCGATGAGGCGTTGACCGAGGAGACCTTCACCACGGTCGGCTCGCTCTGGGAGGTCGTGGACGCCCACACCTCGAGGGGTCCGGGCGGCGATGAGTGACCCGCTGACGGCTGTCGACCCCGAGGCGGCGGTGCTGTCCCGACTGGACGGCCTGGTGGCCGGCGGCGCCCCGCACCGGCCTGCGCTCACCTTCAAGGAGGAGACCGTCGCCTACGGCGAACTCGCCGAGCGGGTGGCCCGAGTGGCGTACGGCCTGTACCGGCTGGGCGTGCGCCGTGGCGACCGGGTGGTGATCTACGCCGAGAAGCGTGTGGAGACGGTGGTGGCGATCCTCGCCACAGCCGCCGCGGGCGCGGTCTTCGTACCGGTCAACCAGCTCTTCAAGGGTCGGCAGCTGGCTTCGGTGACCGAGGACTGCGGGCCGGTCGCCCTGGTCACCACCGCCGAACGGTTGGAGACCATCCGGACCGCGCTCTCCCCGGACACCTCGGTCCACCATCTGATCGTGATCGGTGACCCCGGGCAGCAGCCGCCGCTGGACGACCGTTGGCGGGTCACCGCCTTCGATCGGCTGGCGGGGTACGAGCCGCTGCCGGTGCCGGGTGCCGATGCGGTGCTGGACACCGATGTGGCCGCGGTCTTCTACACCTCCGGCTCCACCGGCGGCCCCAAGGGCGTGGTGCTCAGCCACCGCAATCTGCTGGCGGGTGCGGAGAGCGTGGCGACCTACCTCGGGCACACCGAGGAGGACGTTGTGCTGGCGGTGCTGCCGCTCAGCTTCGACGCCGGATTCAGCCAGCTCACCACCTCGATGGCGCGCGGCGCGCACGTGGTGCTCACCAATTACCTGCTGCCGCGCGAGGTGGTGCGGCTCTGCGCCCGCCACGGGGTGACCGCCCTGACCTGTGTTCCGCCGCTGTGGATGCAGCTGGCCGCGCTGGAGTGGCCGGCCGAGGCGAGCGCCCGACTGCGGTACTTCGCCAACACCGGCGGCCGAATGCCCCGGGCCACCCTGGACCGGTTGCGCGAACTGCTGCCGCAGGCACGACCGTTCCTGATGTACGGGCTGACCGAGGCGTTCCGCGCCACCTATCTGGATCCCACCGAGGTGGACCGCAGGCCGGATTCCATCGGCAAGGCGGTACCCCACTCCGAGGTGCTGGTGCTGCGCGCCGACGGCACCCCGTGCGCACCCGGCGAGCACGGTGAGCTGGTGCAGCGCGGCGCCCTGGTGGCGCTCGGTTACTGGAACAATCCGGAGGCCACCGCGCAGCGGTTCCGTCCGGTGCCCGGCCCGGTGCCGAGCGGGCTGACGGAGCGCGGGGTGTGGTCCGGGGACACCGTCCACCGCGACGAGGAGGGTTTCCTCTACTTCGTGGGCCGGGGCGACGAGATGATCAAGTCCTCCGGTTACCGGATCAGCCCGACCGAGGTCGAGGAGGCCGCCTATGCCACCGGGCTGGTCAACGAGGTGGCGGCGTTCGGCGAGGCCGACGAGCAACTCGGCCAGCGGGTGGTGCTCGTCGTGACCGGCCCCTGCGACATCGGGCGACTGCACCAGGCGATGGCTCGGGAGATCCCCGGCTACATGCTGCCCCGCCGTACCGTGGTGGTGGACGCGCTGCCGCGCTCGGTCAACGGCAAGTTCGACCGGGTCTCGCTGCGTCGCACGGTGGAGGCCGCGCCGTGACCGCCCCGGTGGCCATGCCCCCGACGACCCCGGGCACCGGCTCCGCGTCGGCGAGCGGCCCCGCCCTCTTCGGGTCCGCCGCCGGGGAGCTGACGGTGGGCGGGGTCCCGGCCTCGCTGATCGCCGAACGGGCCGGCGGCACCCCGCTGTTCGCCTACGACCGGAAACTGGTCGTGGAGCGGGTCGCCGCGGTGCGGGAGGCGCTCCCCGCCGGGGTGAAGCTGAGCTACGCCGTCAAGGCCAACCCGATGCCCGCGCTGCTGCACCACATGAGCACCCTGGTCGATGGTTTCGACGTGGCCTCCTCCGGGGAGATGCTGGCGGCTCTGGACACCGGGGTGCCCGGTGCGCGGATCGCCTTCGCCGGCCCCGGCAAGACGGCGGCCGAGCTGCGACAGGCCGTCGCCGCCGGTGTGCTGGTGGAGCTGGAGTCGGCGGGCGAACTGGACCGGGTGCGTGCCGCGGGTGCCGCGCTCGGGGTCCGACCGCGGGTCGCGGTCCGGGTCAACCCACCGTTCGCGGTACACGGTTCGGGTATGCGGATGGGCGGCGGCCCCCAGCAGTTCGGGGTGGACGCGGAACAGGTGCCGGAGCTGCTGGCGGAGATCGCCCGGGACACCTCGGGACCGGGGGCCGTGGGATTCGAGGGATTCCATGTCTTCGCCGGCTCGCAGAACCTCAGTGCCGAGAGCATCTGCCGTGCCCAGCGGGAGACCGTGGCTCTGGTCGCGGAGCTGGCCGAGCACGCCCCGGCACCGGTCCGCTATCTCAATCTCGGTGGCGGCTTCGGCATCCCCTACTCCGCCAGGGATGTCCCGCTCGACCCGCGCCCGATCGGCGAGAACCTGGCGGAACTGCTGGAGACCACCGTACGCCGCGCGCTGCCGCAGGCCCGCCCGGTGATCGAGCTGGGACGGTACCTGGTGGGAGAAGCCGGGGTGTATCTGACCCGCGTGGTGGACCGCAAGGAGTCCCGCGGCACCACTTATCTGGTGGTGGACGGCGGGCTCCACCACCAGCTCGCCGCCACCGGCAACCTTGGCCGGGCGCTGCGCCGCAACTACCCGATCGCCGTCGCGGGTCACGCCGCCGGCACCGGCGGGGCGGGTCGCTCCGGCGAGCCCACCGAGACCGTGGACGTCGTCGGCTGTCTCTGCACCCCGCTCGATCTACTGGGCAGGGCGGTGGAGCTGCCGCGCGCCGAACCCGGCGCCCTGATCGCGGTGTTCCAGGCCGGGGCTTACGGGTTGACCGCGAGTCCCACCGCCTTTCTCGGCCACCCGGCCCCCCGGGAGTTGCTGCTCTGACCCCCGTCCCGCGCCCACGGGCCGGCTCCGCCCCAATGGATGAACGCTCCGTGAGATCAACCCGGTGAGAAAGGCGAACCGCCCATGCACACAGCTCAGCCCGTCGCCGCTGGACCAACGGCACCCCCGCCCCCGGACCCGGCGGTGCCGTTCCGAATACTCGGCCCGCTCGAGGTGCACGGCGACCGACCGATGCCGGTCACCGCCCGCCGTCAGCAGATCGTCCTGGCACTCCTGCTGATGGAGTCGGGGCGGGGCGTCACCCTGGACTCGCTGGTCTCCGCCGTCTGGGGACCGACCCCGCCCGTCACCGCCCGGGCCCAGATACAGACCACGGTCTCCTCGCTGCGCGGTTCCCTGGAGGGGGCCGGGCTGGGCCGCAGGATCGAGATGCGGGGCGCCCGGTACACCCTGGACCTCGCCCACGGCGAGGTGGATCTGCACCTCTTCGACGACCTCGCGGCGGAGGGACGGTCCGCCGCCGCCGAGTCCCGACAGCAGGCCGCCCGCACCGCCTTCCGCTCGGCGCTGGCGCTCTGGCGCGGTGACCCGCTGAGCGGGACGGACAGCCCGGTGGTGCAGGCCCGGCTGGTGCAGCTCGCGGAACGCCGCTTCACCGTGCTGGAGGCATGTCTCGACGCGGAGCTGAAGCTCGGACTGCACCATGACGTGCTGGGTGAGATCATCGCGCTGGCCGGGGAGTTCCCGCTGCGCGAGCGGCCCGCCGAGCAGTTGATGACCGCGCTCTACCGCTGCGGCCGACCCGCCGAGGCGCTTGCCACCTACCGCCGGGTGCGGCGCACCTTCATCGACGAGCTGGGCATCGAACTCAGCCCGCCACTACGACGGTTGGAGTTGGCCATCCTCAACGGCTCCGCCGAGCTGGACCGGGCGCCGCTGCCGTCCGCGCTGCCCTTCGCGCCGGTTACCGTGCCGCGCTCCCTGCCCGCCCGGGTGGCCGACTTCACCGGGCGGGAGGACCGGCTCCGCGAGGTCTGCGGTGCGCTGACCGGGAGCGGGGAGATCCCCGGACAGCCGGAGAACGACCGGGCCGGCCCGGTCGTGGTACTCACCGGCGGGCCCGGCGTCGGCAAGTCGGCGCTCGCCGTGGAGGCCGCGCACCTCCTCGCCCCCGACTTCCCCGACGGCCAGCTGTACGCCAGGCTCCCGGACGGGGACCCGCTGCGCGCCGTGGAACATGTGCTGGGCCATTTCCTGCGTTCCCTCGGTCTGCCGCAGACCGCCGCCCGCCGTCCCGGCGACCGCACCACCCTGCTGCGCGGGGCACTCGCCGACCGCCGGGTACTGCTGGTCGTGGAGAACGTCACCGACGCGGCCCAATTCGCCGGTCTGCTGCCGGTCAGCCGGGACGGCGCGCTGCTGGCCACCGGCCGCAGCCGGGCCGCGGTCCCGGAGGGCACGACCGTCTTCGAGGTGACCACCCCCGCGGTGACGGACGGTGTGGAGATGCTGACCGCCATGGTCGGCGGGCGCCGGGTGTCGGCCGAGCCCAGCGAGGCCATCGAACTCACCGAACTGTGTGATGGGTTGCCGCTGGCGCTGCGCATCGCCGCGGGTCGGCTGCGGGCGCGCCCGCAGTGGAGTCTCGGCGACCTCACCATCCGGCTGCGCGACGGCCGCCGACGGCTCTCCGAACTCGCCCACGGCGAACTCGACCTGCGGGACACCCTCGACGACGCCCGGCGTCGGCTCGGCGAACCGGCTCGGTTGCTGCTCACCCGCCTCGCGGCGCTGCCGGGCTGCGAGTTCGCCGCATGGACCGCCGCCCCGCTGCTGGACACCGACACCACCACGGCGCGACGTGCGCTCGCCGAGCTGAGCGCGGTCCGGCTCATCGTGCCGGGCGAGGACGCCGACCACCACCGCACACCCGAGCTGGTCCGGCTCCACTCCGCCGAGTGCCTGGCGGCCGAGCCCGCCGGCCGGGAGGCGGCCCGGGAAGCCACCCGGCGGGTGCTGAACGGCTGGCTTACCCTCACCGAGGAGGCTGTGCTGCGGCTCGGCGACACCCCGGCGCCCGGACCACACCGGCGGCAGTGCCGGCCGATGGACCTGGCGGCCGTTGAGGCCGTGGTCGGCGAGCCCGTCGTGTGGTTCGCCGGCGAGCAGGGCGCGCTGCTCGCCGCGGTGGAGCAGGCCGCCGACACCGGCGAGCACGAGCTGTGCCACCGACTCGCCGTGGCCGTCTGCTCGCTGGCCGCCGCGCAGCGGGCCCACGGGCTCTGGCGGGAGTGCGCCGCCCACGGTCTGGAGTCCGCGCGCCGCTCCGGCGACCGGCTCGGCGAGGCGACGCTGCTCTATTCGCTGGGCACCCTCGACGAGCAGCAGCGGCGCACCGACGAGGCGCGCGCCCGGCTGCGCGGGGCGCTCGGCGCCTTCGAGCAGCTCGGCGAGGAGGATTGGCGGGAAATGGCCGCCGAGGCGCTGGCCCGACTCGACCGTCGGATCGATTCCACCGTGGCGCCCACCGTGTCCCGCGCCGGGCGGCCCGCCCTCTCCGGGACGCTCCCGGTCGGTGACCGGAGCCGGTTCGGCCAGGGGCGGTTCGCCAAGGCCGCCGGTGCCTCCGGACCGGCGGCCGACGCCGCCCGGGCCGCCGCCGGCGGTGGTCGGACCCGACACCGCCCGGTGGTCCCCGACGGGAAGTTCCCGCACCGGCACCGCGACGACTCGATGGAGAAGCGATGAGCAGCAACCGGCCCACCCTGGCCCGGGAGCCGGCCACCCGGACCCCCCCGGCCGTCCACCCGGCACCCGTGCCCGCTGAGGCCGACGGGGCCCGGGCCGACGCCCTGTTGGAGGTCTCCGGACTCACCAAGCGGTACGGCGAGGTGCAGGCCCTCGGCGGGTTCGACCTGACCGTACGGCCCGGCGAGATCGTCGGCCTGGTCGGCCACAACGGTGCCGGGAAGACGACTTTCGTGGACGTCGTCTCCGGACTGATCCGTCCCGACGAGGGCACTGTGCTGATCGCCGGCCGCCCGCCGGTCCCGCACCGCCACCTCATCGGCGTCTCGCCGCAGCACATCGCGCTCTACCCATCGGTCACCGTCCGCGAACACCTCAAGCTCTTCGGCGGCCTCGCCGGACTGCGCCGCAGGGCGCTCCGCTCGGCCGTGGAGGAACTCGCCGAGGATCTGCGGCTGACCGCCTTCCTGGACCGCCCCGCCGGGCTGCTCTCCGGCGGGCAGCAGCGTCGCACCCAGGCCGGGGTGGCACTGATCCACCGACCGCGGCTGCTCCTGCTGGACGAACCCACCGCGGGCGCCGACCCGGAGACCCGGCAGGCGTTGTTGGAGACCGTGCGCGGGCGTGCCGCCGAAGGTGCGGCCGTGGTGTACACCACCCACTACCTCACCGAACTCACCGAACTGGAGGCGACCCTCGCGGTCGCCAAGGCCGGCCGGGTGGTGGCCCGCGGCACCGCCGCGGAACTGCTCGCCGACCTGTCGGGCGAGGTGGTGCTGGAGTTCGCGGACGGCGAGGAGATCCGGCGGTCCACCACCGACCCCACCGGGACCCTGATGCGGCTACTCGCCGAGACCACCCACACGGTCACCTCGGTTGACGTCCGCAAGCCCGACCTGGACGACCTGTACCGGTCCCTGGCGATGCTCGGCGAGGTCCCCGCGGCCGGACCCCCCGAAGGAGAGGCACCATGAGCACGATCACCGCCCCCGTGCTCCGCACCGGGCTGCTGGTGCGGCACAACCTGATGCTGCGGCTGCGCGACCCCAGCCAGATCATCAGCTACGTGGCGATGCCCATCGTCCTGATGATGGTACTGAAGCCGCTCTATGTGGAGGCACTGGACAGCGGCACCGTGCAGGCCGTCACCGGCCCGATGGTGATGTTCTCGGTCTTCGCGCTCTCCATCGTCGGCAACTCCATCATGGTGGAGCGCGAGTGGCGCACCTGGGACCGGCTGCGGGTCACCCGGGCCGGGCGGACCGAACTGCTGCTCGGCAAGACGCTGCCCGCGTTCCTGATCCTGCTGTTCCAGCAGAGCGTGGTGCTGGGCGTCGGCTGTGCCGTGCTCGGCCTCGAACTGCCGGACGTGCCGGGGTTGCTGGTACTCGCCATCGCGATTTGGGGCTTCACCCTGCTCTGCCTGGGCTCCGCCCTGGCGACGGTGGCGCGCAGCCGCGGAGACCTCTCGGTCGTCTCCGACCTCGGGGCCATCGGGGTGAGCGCCCTGGGCGGCGCCCTGGTGCCGGTCAGCCTGATGCCCGGTTGGGCACAGGCGATCGCACCGATCTCGCCCGGTTACTGGGCGATGTCGCTGATCCAGGCGGCACTGGCCGGCGACGGCGCGGCGATGGTCCGCCCCGGTCTGGTCTGCCTCGCCATCGGGCTCGCCTTCGGCACATTCGCCACCTACCGACTGGCGCGCGGCTGGGGCCGCAGCCGACTGCTCTGAGGAAGAAGTCATGACCAAAGCCACGGAAAAGGAAGCCATGGCAGAAGCCGGGAACAATGACAGGTACGAGTCGGCGGTGGCGCTGGTCGGGATGGCCGGGCGCTTCCCCGGCGCCCCCGACGTCGCGTCGCTCTGGCGCAACGTCCTCGCCGACACCGGCGGGCTGCGGAAGATCACCACGGAGGAGCTGACCGCGGCGGGCGTCCCCCCGGAGCGGGCCGCCGATCCGCATTATGTGGCGATCGGCGCACCGGTGGACGGCATCGCCGACTTCGACGCGGGGGTGTTCGGTTTCTCGCCCCGTGAGGCCGAGACCATGGACCCGCAGCACCGGCTCTTCCTGGAGTGCTGCTGGGAGGCGCTGGAGAGCGCCGGCTACCCGCCGGTGGGGCCGCCCGGCGCCACCGGGGTGTTCGGCGGGGCCGCCTTCCCCGACTACCTGATGGACAACGTCTCCCATGTGGTGGACGAACCCGGCGGACGGCTGCTCATCGGGGTGGGCAACGAGCGCGACTCGCTGACCTCGCTGGTGGCCTACAAGCTGGGGCTGCGCGGACCGAGCCTGAGCGTGCAGACCTTCTGCTCCACCTCGCTGATCGCGGTCCATCTCGCCTGCCAGAGCCTGCTCACCTTCGACTCCGACATGGCGCTGGCCGGCGGCGCGTTCCTGCCGCTGCCACAGCCCACCGGGTATCTCTTCGAGCCCGGCGGCATCACTTCCCCGCGCGGCCGGGTCCGCAGCTTCGACGCCGCCGCCGACGGCACCGTGATGGGCTCCGGCGTGGGCGTGGTGGCGTTGAAACGGATGAGTGACGCGCTCGCCGACGGCGACCTGGTGCACGCGGTGATCCTCGCCTCCGCGGTCAACAACGACGGTCGGGACAAGGTCGGTTACACCGCCCCGGGCGTCGACGGTCAGGCCGATGTGATCCGCACCGCGATGAACGTGGCCGAGGTCGACCCGCGCACGGTGGGCTATGTGGAGTGCCACGCGACCGGTACCGCTCTCGGTGACGGCATCGAACTGGCCGCGATGGGAAGGGTGTTCCGGGAGACTCCGGAGACGCCCGCGGTGCTCGGCACGGCCAAACCGACCCTCGGCCATCTGGACCGCGCCGCCGGGGTCGCCGGGCTGATCCGGGCCGCGCTCGCCGTCCGCGAGGGGGTGCGGCCGGGTGTACCGGGCTTCGAGAGGCCCAACCCGGCGCTGGCCGCCGCCGCGGACCGGTTCACCGTGCGCCCGGAGACCGAGGTCTGGCCCGCGCAGGAAGCCCCGCGCCGCGCCGGGGTCAGCTCATTCGGATTGGGCGGCACCAACGCCCATGTGGTGCTGGAGCAGGCCCCGCCGCGTCCGCCCCGTTCCCGGCCGCACCATGGCCCGCATCTGCTCACCTTCTCCGCTCCGGACCGGGCCGCGCTCGACGCCCTGACCGAACGGCTCCGCGCCCATCTCGCCGAACGCGCCGCCGACGGCGGCACCGGCCCGGCCGGCGAGGTGCTGGATCCGGCCGATGTGGCGTTCACCCTCCAGATGTCGCGCGGGCACTTCGCCGTACGGCGGACCGTGGTCTGCACGGACCTGGCGGACGCGGCGGCGGCGCTGGCCGATCCGTCCCGCTGGACCGACGGTGAGAGCACCCGCCGCGACCCCACCGTGGTGCTCACCATCGACCCGGCCGCCCCGACCGATTGGTGGGACGAACTGGCCCGGGTCACCGGGGGGGTGCCATCCGGCGAGGGCGCCGCCGGGGTGCTCGGCGCGGTCACCGAGTGGCTGCGCGGGCTGGGCATCCGGGTGGCGACCACCACCGCGGACGGCGCCGCGGACGAGGACACCCTCACCGTCGCGGTGGGCCCCGGCCCGCGCGGCACGCCGGCGGCGCACTGGCCGACCGCGCTGCTCGGGCGGCTCTGGCCGGCGGGGGCCGAGGTCGACTGGGCCGCGCTGCACCACGGCGAGGGCCGCCGGGTGGAGCTGCCCACCTATCCCTTCCGGCGCCAGCGATACTGGGTTGAGGCCCGGCCGCGAACCGTGGCGGGCTCCGTCGAGGAGCCCGAGACCCGGGTCGACGACCTGGACCGCTGGACCTATCTCCCGGTCTGGAAGCGCCGCCCGCTGCCGGTCGCCGATCTGGACGAGCGGCTGCGGGCCGCCGGTCCCTGGTTGGTGCTCTCCGGCGACGAGCGGACCGAGGCGCTGGTACGGCGGCTGGAGCGGGCCGGGGCCGAGGTGGTTGCCGCCCGCCCCGGGGCGGCCTTCGGCCCGGACGACAGCGGCGGCTTCACGGTCCGCGCGGAGTGCGCGGAGAGCCTGACGGAACTATTGACCGCGCAGTTCGTCGCGCCACGCACCATCGTGCACGGACTCGCCGCCGGGGCGCCGGAGGGAGACGGCTCGGCGCACTTCACCGCTGAGCTGGAGCGGGGCATGCACTCCGTGCTGGCGCTGGTCAAAGCACTCGCCGCCGACCCCTTCGCACCGCCCTCGAACCTCGCCCTGGTCACCGCCGGGGCCTCCGAGGTCGCCGGTGCGGATCTGCGCCATCCCGAACACGCCGCATCGGCCGCGCTGGCACCCACCATCGCGCAGGAGAACCCGCATCTGACCTGTCGTCACCTCGACCTCGATCCGGAGCCGGGCGCGGCGGCGGACCCCGACGCGACGGAGCAGGCGCTCGCCGCGCTGGTCCATCCTCACGAGGGTCCGGCGGCGGTGCGCTCCGGGGAACTGTGGGTGCGGGACTACCAGCAGAGGGCGCTGCCCGCCCCGGACCCGGCGCTGCCGCCGTTCCGCCCGGGGGAGACGGTGCTGATCACCGGGGGTCTGGGTGATGTGGGTCTGGTTCTCGCCCGGCATCTCGCCTCCCGGTACGGCTGCCGGCTGGTACTGACCTCCCGCAGCCCGCTGCCGCCGCGCGAGCGGTGGGCCGAGTTGGCGGACGACGGGGGCCGGTCGGCCCGGCATGTGCGCAATGTGCTGGAGCTGGAGGCGTCCGGCGCCGAGGTGTTGGCTGTCGGGGCGGACGTCGGCGACGAGGAGCGGATGCGCGCCGTGGTCGCCGCGGCGGATGCCCGGTTCGGCGGCATCGACGTGGTGGTGCACGCCGCGGGCGTGCAGGACACCTCGTGGTTCAAACTGGCCCATCTCTCCGACCGGGAGTGCTGCGACGTCCATCTGCACGCCAAGGTCCGGGGGTTCCACACCCTCCAGGCGGTGCTGGGAGACCGGGCCCGGGACCGGAGGATCACCCTCTCCTCGCTCTCCGCGGTACTCGGCGGCATCGCGCTCGGCCCTTACGCCGCCGGCAACGCGGCGCTGGACGCCTACACACGCCGGGCGCGGTTGCGCGGCGAGGGCCGCTGGGTGACGGTCGACTGGGACACCTGGGCGATCGATCCGGAACGGTTGGAGGGCCACAACCCGCAGGTCCAGACGTACCGGATGACCGCGGCCGAGGGCGTGGAGATCCTGGAGCGCGCACTGACCTCGGCGGGCGGCATCTCCCGGGTGGTGATCTCCAGCGGTCCCATCGGTCCCCGGCTGACCCGCTGGGTGACGGGAGTGGAGGAGATGGCCACCGCTGCGACGGAGGACGGCGAGCGGCATCCCCGGCCGGAACTGCCGACGCCGTACGCCGAGCCCGCCGAGGGCGTGGAGACGACGATCGCCGAGACGTGGGCGGCTGTGCTGGGGCTGGAGAAGGTCGGCGCGGACGACGACTTCTTCGAACTGGGCGGTCACTCCATGCTGGCGATCCAGCTCTCCGCCCGGCTGCGGGCGGCGCTGGGCGCCGATCTGGTCGCCACCGATCTGGTGGAGCACCCCACCGTGCGGCGGTTGACGGAGCGGTTGGCACCGCTCGGGGTCTGACCGGCGCAGCGGAGGAGTCCGCACGCGATCGAAGCGGTCGGCCGCCCCGGGTTCCGGGGCGGCCGACCGCTTCAGCCGTCCGCCGCGGCCCGTGCGGCGAGCTCCTTCCGGTCCACCTTGCGGTTGGCGTTGAGGGGAAACGCGTCCAGGTACACATAGCGCCGGGGGACCACCGCCCGGGGCAGCATGGTGCGCAGTTCCAGGGCGAGTTCGCCCGGTGGCCGACGGTCGCCGAGCAGGAAGGCGGTCAGTTCGCCGTGCGCCGGGACCGCCACGGCGTCCCGAACCCCCGCGACCCGACGCAGTGCCCACTCCACCTCGGCCGGTTCCACCCGGACGCCGTGCACCTGGACCTGGTGGTCGCGGCGGCCGAGGTAGACCAGTTCGCCGTCCGGCTGTTCCCGCACCAGGTCCCCGGTGCGGTACCAGCGGGTGCCGTCGTGGTCGAGGAAGCGACCGGTGTCGTCGACGGGGTCGAGGTAGCCGGAGACCATCTGATCGCCGGTGACGCAGAGTTCGCCGTTGTGCAACAGGTATCGCAGACCGGGATGGAGTCGCCCGATCGGCACGATGTCGTTGACGCAGCGGCCGGGCGAGCGCTCCGGGTCCCAGCGATGCACGCTGCACGAGATGGTGAGTTCGGTCGGTCCGTAGAGGTTCTCCACGGTGGACCGCGGTGCCGCCACGTGCCAGGCCGCCGCGTCGTGTGCCAGCAGTGGTTCGCCGCAGAACAGACTCCAGCGCAGCGAATCGAACGCCCCCGGCGACAGGCCCCGCGGGCGACGGGCGAGCTGGGAGATCAGGCTGGGCGCGGAGAACCAGACGGTGATCCGGTGTTCGGCAACGAACCGTTCCAGCGCGGCGTAGGCGGTCGGTGGCACGGAGACCACCGTGCCACCGGAGCCCCAGGCGGTGAAAAGGTCGAAGACCGAGAGATCGAAGGTGAGATCGAAGGTCTGCGAGAAGACGTCCCCGGTGTGAAAACCGTACCGGTCGTGGACGAACCCCAGATAGGCGTCGGCGTTGCGGTGCGGCACCGGTACGCCCTTGGGGCGGCCGGTGGAACCCGAGGTGAAGAGCACATAGGCCACCTCGTCCGGTCCGGCCGGCCGGGGCCGCTCCAGGGCGGGCCCGGCCGCCTCGCGGATCACCGGCACACCCTCCAGCGCCCCGGCGAGAGAGGACAGCACCGCCGCACCGCGCTCGTCGACGATCACCGCGTCCGGGCGTGCGGCGGCGATCATGGCAGCGGTGCGGTCCGCCGGGAACTCCGGGTGCAGCGGGACCACGGCCGCGCCCGCGTACCCGGCGGCGAGCATCCCGGCGTAGGCCCGGACGGACCGGGTGGCGAGCAGCCCGACCCGGCGGGGCCGCCCGCCGGGGACCGCGGCGGCGACGGTGCCTGCGAGGTCCAGGGCCAGGCGGTGCAATCGCCGGTAATCGACGCGTTCCGAGCCGACCCGCACGGCCTCCCCGTGCGGGTTGAGGGAGAGGCCCCGGAGGAACCAGCCGGTGAGGGTGCCGGCGCCCGGGGACGGGCCGGGCGGACCGCCGGGGTCGGGAG
>NZ_VKHT01000140.1 GCF_014141535.1 Streptomyces alkaliphilus
CCGCAGACCCGCGTCCGGCGCTGGGTGGAGATCAACGGCACCCGCCACCAGATCTCCCGCCCCACCCTGGTCCTGGGCCGCAGCACCGAGTCCGACGTGCGGATCGACGACCCCGGCGTCTCCCGTCGGCACTGCGAGATCCAGGCGGGGGACCCCCCCGCCGTGCGTGACCTCGGCTCGACGAACGGCATCGTGGTGGACGGCCGCCCCACCAAGCACGCTACGCTCCGCGACGGCTCACGGATCATCGTGGGCAGTACGACCATCATCTACCGGCAAGCCGAAGGGTGAAGCGGGGGCAATGTCAGAACTGACCCTGACGGTCATGCGGCTGGGATTCCTGGCCGTCCTGTGGCTGTTCGTCATCGTGGCCGTTCAGGTCATCCGCAGCGATCTCTTCGGTACCCGCGTCACCCAGCGTCGGGTCGCCACGGCCGGGCCCCGTCGCGGCCCGGACCAGCGGGCCCCGCAGGGTCGCCGGCAGCAGCAGCCCGCCGAACGCTCCGGCGGTCGGCGACGGCGCGGCGCGCCGACGAAGCTGGTCGTCACCGAGGGTTCGCTGACCGGCACCACTGTCGCCCTGCAGGGCCAGACCATTACGCTCGGCCGGGCGCACGACTCGACCATCGTGCTGGACGACGACTACGCCTCCGGCCGCCACGCCCGGATCTACCCCGATCGCGACGGCCGGTGGATCGTGGAGGACCTCGGATCCACCAACGGCACCTTCCTCGGTCGTTCCCGGCTGACCGGGCCCATGCCCATCGATCCCGGTTCCCCCGTGCGGATCGGCAAGACGGTCATCGAGCTGCGGAAGTAGGGTCGGACCCACACATGACGACCAGAGGGCGGGCACCGTGCGGAGATCCACGGAACCGATGGATGAGGCGAGCATGAGCCTGGCACTGCGATTCGCCGCCGGATCCCACACCGGCATGATCCGGGACCACAACGAGGACTCCGGCTACGCCGGTCCCCGGCTGCTCGC
Organism: Streptomyces alkaliphilus; assembly: GCF_014141535.1. Lineage (GTDB taxonomy): Bacteria > Actinomycetota > Actinomycetes > Streptomycetales > Streptomycetaceae > Streptomyces > Streptomyces alkaliphilus. Next base: position 989 of record NZ_VKHT01000140.1, read on the forward strand.
CATCGCCGACGGCATGGGTGGTCAGGCGGCCGGTGAGGTCGCCAGCTCCGAGGTCATCTCGGCCCTCGTCCAGCTCGACGACGACATCCCCGGCTCGGACATCCTCACCTCCCTGGACGACTCCGTGCAGCGGGCCAACGCCCGGCTGCGCGGCATGGTGGAGGAGGACTCCCGCCTCGACGGCATGGGCACCACGCTGACCGCCCTGCTGTGGACGGGGCAGCGCCTGGGCCTGGTGCACGTCGGTGACTCCCGCGCCTACCTGCTGCGCGACGGGCTGCTCACCCAGATCACCCAGGACCACACCTGGGTGCAGCGGTTGGTGGACGAGGGGCGGATCACCGAGGAGGAGGCCGGCACCCATCCGCAGCGTTCGCTGTTGATGCGGGCGCTGGGCAGCGCCGACCAGGTGGAGGCCGACCTCTCGGTTCGGGAGGTCCGCACCGGGGACCGCTACCTGCTGTGCTCCGACGGGCTGTCCGGTGTGGTCAGCCACGAGACGCTGCAACACACCCTGGGGGCCTTCGCCCCGCCGCCGGAGACGGTGCGCGAGCTGATCGACCTCGCGCTGCGCGGCGGTGGCCCGGACAACATCACCTGCATCGTGGCCGATGTCCTGGACACCGGTCGGGGTGAGGGCGACACCCTCGCCACCCAGCTCAACGACGCGCCGCAGATCGTCGGCGCGGTCGCCGAGGTCCGTCCGGGCCGTCGGGAGTCGGGCGGCGGGGAGACGCCGGCGGCGCGCGCCGCCGAGTTGAACCGCTCCGGCGGGGACGGTCGGACCGACGAGGACGACCTCCTGGGTTCCTTCGGGGACGAGTACCGCCGGGACCGGCCCCGGCGTCGCTGGTGGAAGCGCGGGATGCTGCTGGTGCTGGTGCTCGGGCTGGTGGGTGCCGCCGGCTGGGCCGGTTGGCGCTGGACGCAGGACCAGTACTTCGTGGGGGCCAACGGCGACCACGTCGCGGTCTTCCGCGGGGTCAGCCAGGACCTCGGCCCGCTGAGCCTGAACAGCGTGCACCGCGATCACCCCGAAATCGCACTGGAGTGCCTGCCGGAGTACCAGCGCGGCCTGGTCGAGAACGCCATCCCCGCCCGCGACCTGCGCGAGGCCGAGGAGAAGATCGTCGAGCTGACCGAGGACACCGCGGCCTGCCGCGAGGAGGCCGAGGCCGGGGCCGAGCCCGAACCGACCGAGGAGCCCGGCGCCGAGGAAGCCGGCACCGAACCGGAGGAGCCAGCCGACCCGGACCCCTCCGCCCAGCCCACCGGCACCCCGGACACCGCGGACGCGGCCGGCGCCCCCGACCCCGTCCCGGCCCGCGCCGGGAGCTGACGCCGAACGAACGAGCCATGAGCAGCACGCGCACCCCGACCGGAGCCCACGGCGCCGCCCCCGGCGCCGATCCGGCGACCGGCAACACCACCGTGGGCTCACTCGCCCCGCCGAGCAGGCGCAACACCGAGCTGGCCATGCTCGTGTTCGCGGTCCTGATCCCCGTCCTGGCCATGGCCAACATCGGCTTGGCCAAGGAGGGTTCACTGCCCCCCGGCATGCTGGGGTACGGGGCCGGACTCGCCGCCATCGCGGGCATCTCGCACCTGGTGGTGCGCCGCTTCGCGCCGTACGCGGACCCGCTGATGCTGCCCATCGCCACCCTGCTCAACGGGCTGGGGCTGGTGCTGATCTGGCGGCTGGACCTGGAACCGACCATCACCACCGCCCGCCTCGGCGGGGAGATGGCGCCCAACCAGCTGATCTGGTCGGCGGTCGGCGTGATGCTCTTCCTGGGCGTGCTGATCCTCCTCAAGGACCACCGCATCCTGCAGCGCTACACCTACATCTCGATGGTGGTGGCGCTGATCCTGCTGATCTCGCCGCTGTTCTTCGGCGAGGTCAACGGCGCCCGGATCTGGGTGACCATCCCCGGCGTCGGCTCGCTCCAGCCCGGTGAGTTCGCCAAGATCGTGATAGCGGTGTTCTTCGCCGGCTACCTCATGGTCAAGCGGGACGCCCTCGCGCTGGCCAGCCGGCGCTTCATGGGGATGTACCTGCCGCGCGGGCGCGACCTGGGCCCGATCCTGCTGGTGTGGGCGCTGAGCCTGATGATCCTGGTCTTCGAGACCGACCTGGGCATGTCCCTGCTGTTCTTCGGGATCTTCGTGGTGATGCTCTACGTCGCCACCGAGCGCACCAGCTGGATCGTCTTCGGCCTGCTGCTGTCGGTCAGCGGCGCGGTCGCCGTGGCGAGCTTCAACAGCCACGTCGGCCACCGCGTGGACAACTGGCTCAACCCCCTCGCGCTGGGCGCCAACGGCGGTGTGACCGAGACCGCGCAGGCGATGTACGCCTTCGGTTCCGGCGGGTTGCTCGGCGCCGGCCTCGGCCAGGGCTACTCGCGACTGATCGGCGGCATCGCCACCAAGAGCGACTACATCCTGGCGACCGTCGGCGAGGAACTGGGGCTGGTCGGGCTGATGGCGGTGCTGCTGCTGTACGGCCTGCTGATCCAGCGCGGCCTGCGCACCGCCCTGGCCGCCCGCGACCCCTTCGGCAAGCTGCTCGCGGTGGGGCTGAGCGGGGTCTTCGCGCTCCAGGTCTTCGTGGTCGCCGGTGGCGTCACCGCGCTGATCCCGCTCACCGGCATGACGATGCCGTTCCTGGCCCAGGGCGGCTCCTCCGTGATCGCCAACTGGGCCCTGGTGGCGCTGTTGCTGCGCATCAGTGACACCGCCCGCCGTCCCGCACCGGAACCGGCGGCCGGGATCGACGCCGAACAGACTCAGGTGGTCCGCACATGAACAAGCCGATGCGGCGGGTCGCGATCTTCTGCGGCCTGCTCATGCTCGCCCTGCTCCTGCGCGTGAACTGGGTGCAGTTCGTCCAGGCCGAGGAGTTGCAGACCGACCCCAACAACCGTCGGGTGGCCATCGAACGGTACGCGCACCCGCGCGGCGACATCATCGTCGAGGGCACCGCGATCACCGGGTCGGAGGTGACCGACGGCACCGACTTCCGGTACAAGCGCACCTACACCGACGGCGAGATGTGGGCGCCGGTCACCGGCTTCGCCTCCCAGGTCTTCGGCACCACCCAGCTGGAGAGCATCTACGACTCGATCCTGACCGGCGACGACGACCGGCTGTTCTTCAGCCGCACCATCGACATGCTCACCGGCAAGGACAAGCAGGGCGGCAACGTCGTCACCACCCTCAACGAGGCCGCGCAGCGCGCCGCCTGGGAGGGGCTGGAGGGCAAGAAGGGCGCGGTCGCCGCGATCGACCCGACCACCGGCGCGATCCTCGCCCTGGTCAGCGCCCCGTCCTACGACCCCTCGACCTTCGCCGGCGGCTCCACCGCCGACGGCGAGGCCTGGGCCGGGCTCCAGCAGGAGAGCAACGAGAACGCCCCGATGCTGAACCGGGCGCTGCGCGAGACCTATCCGCCCGGCTCGACCTTCAAGGTGCTCACCGCGGCGGCGGCGCTGGAGAACGGCCTGCTGAACGACGTGGACGAGTCCACCGACTACCCGGAGCCGTACGTGCTGCCGGACACCGCGGGCGTGGAGCTGGGCAACCAGATCGTCGGCCGGTGCGAGGACGCCTCGATCCGGATCGCCCTGATGGACTCCTGCAACACCGTCTTCGCCGGGCTGAGCGCCGACATCGGCAACGAGGGCATGATCGAGGCCGCCGAGTCCTTCGGCTTCAACGAGGAGGTCTTCGTCCCCGTCCGGGCGGCGGCCAGCGTCTACCCGGAGGACAACCGCCCGCAGAACGCGATGGCGGGCATCGGTCAGGCGTCCAACCGCGCCACCCCGCTCCAGATGGCCATGGTCACCGCGGCCATCGCCAACGACGGCAAGCTGATGGAGCCGTACATGGTGGACCGGCTGGTGGCGCCGAACCTGAACGTGGTCGAGCAGCACCGGCCCTCCGAGTTGAGCCGGCCGCTGTCCCCGGAGAACGCCCAGGCGCTGCAGAGCGCGATGGAGAGCGTGGTCGAGGAGGGCACCGGGCAGAACGCCCGGATCGACGGCGTGCGGGTCGGCGGCAAGACCGGTACCGCGCAGCACGGTGAGGACAACGCGAACCTGCCGTACGCCTGGTTCATCTCCTACGCGATGCCGGAGGACGGCGGCACGCCGGTGGCGGTCGCGGTGGTCGTCGAGGACGGCAGCGCGGAGCGCGACCGGATCTCCGGTGGCGGCCTGGCCGCGCCGATCGCGAAGGCCGTGATGGAGGCCGTGGTCTCCGGCGGGTGACCCGCCCGGCGGGTCGCGCGCCGGCCCCGGATCCGGGGGTTCGGGGGTTCGGGGGTTCGGCGCAACCGATCGGCCTCTTTGACAGTCCTATCCGTGACGGCATCGCACGGCGTCCCCGGCCCGGGGGCGCCGGGGGTGCCCGAACCCGCCCGACGCCCCCCGGGGCGAGCCGCGCGGGGCGGTCCCGGTTGCGCATCGGCGGGTCTCCCGTGTACGGGGGCCCGGTCGCTCCGGGTACCGTATGCGCGGGCGGAACCCCGTACACGGAAGACCGCAGCAGACCGCTCGCCCGACCGGGGAGGCCGGGACCAACGGAGAGGGCTGGAAGCATGGAAGAGCCGCGTCGCCTCGGCGGGCGGTACGAGTTGGGCCGGGTACTGGGACGCGGCGGCATGGCCGAGGTCCACCTGGCCCACGACACGCGTCTGGGCCGCACCGTGGCCGTGAAGACGCTGCGTGTCGACCTCGCCCGCGACCCCACGTTCCAGGCCCGCTTCCGGCGGGAGGCCCAGTCGGCCGCCTCGCTCAACCACCCCGCGATCGTCGCCGTCTACGACACCGGCGAGGACTACGTCGACGGCATCTCCATCCCGTACATCGTGATGGAGTGCGTCGACGGCTCCACGCTGCGCGAACTCCTGCACTCGGGGCGGAAGCTGCTGCCCGAGCGCTCCCTGGAGATGTGCATCGGCATCCTCCAGGCGTTGGAGTACTCGCACCGCAACGGCATCGTGCACCGGGACATCAAGCCCGCCAACGTCATGCTGACCCGCAACGGCCAGGTCAAGGTGATGGACTTCGGCATCGCCCGGGCCATGGGTGACTCCGGCATGACCATGACCCAGACCGCCGCGGTCATCGGCACCGCCCAGTACCTCTCCCCGGAGCAGGCCAAGGGCGAGACCGTGGACAACCGGTCCGACCTGTACTCGGCGGGCTGCCTGCTCTACGAACTGCTGACGGTCCGGCCGCCCTTCGTCGGCGACTCCCCGGTCGCCGTGGCGTACCAGCACGTGCGCGAGGAGCCGCAGCCGCCCAGCGTCTACGACCCGGAGATCCCGGCCGAGATCGACGCCATCGTGCTCAAGGCGTTGATGAAGGACCCGGACTACCGCTACCAGTCGGCGGACGAGATGCGCGCCGACATGGAGGCGTACCTCGACGGGCGTCCGGTGGCCGCCGCGGCGGCGATGGGCGCGGCCGGCTACGGCGGCGGGTGGGGCGAGGACCGCCCCACCCAGGCGCTGCGGGCGCAACAGGGCGGCCCCGCCACCTCGGTGATGGCCCCGTCCGACGACGGCTACGGCAACGGGTACGACGACCGTTACGACGACCGCGACTCCCGCCGCCGGAAGAACAACACCTCCACGGTCCTGCTGGTCGTCGCGGGTCTCCTGGTGCTGGTCGGCGCCCTCTTCATCGGCCGGGCGCTGTTCGGCGGGGACCCACCGAACTCCACCTCGGTACCGAGCCTCCGGGGTCTGGAGTACGAGCAAGCCGTCGGCAGACTGGACAGCGTCGGCCTGGTCGCCGAGGAGGGCGGCGTCAGACCCTGCGAGGACGTCGATGAGGGCCTGGTCTGCGAGACCGACCCCGCGGCCGACACGGAGGTCGAGCGCGGTTCGGTGGTCACGGTGTACACCGCCGCCGGGCCGGAGGACGTGACGATCCCGAACGTCGTCGGCGAGCGCTACGAGGACGCCGTGGCGACCCTGCGCGAGGCCGGTCTGGACGTGGAGCGGCGCAACGAGGTCACCGACGAGGCGGAGGAGGGCACGGTCCTGGGCCAGGATCCGGGCGCGGACGAGGAGGTCGAGCCGGGCTCCACCGTGACCCTGACGGTGGCCACCGCGCCCGAGGACGCCGAGGTGCCCGACGTGGTCGGCCTGTCCTTCGAGGACGCCCAGCGGCGCCTGGAACAGGAGGGCTTCACCGTCGCCCGCCGGGACCGGGAGAGCGGCGACGTGGCGGCCGGCCAGGTACTGGCCCAGGACCCGACCGCCGGCTCGCGACGGGCGCCGGGCAGCCAGATCACCGTCACGGTGGCGCTGGAGCCGCAGCCCACGCAGGTGCAGGTGCCGAATGTCGTCGGCCAGAGCTTCGACGAGGCGCGCGCCCAGTTGGAGGGGCTCGGCCTGCGGGTCGAGCGCCGGGGACCCGGCGGGGGCAACTCCGTGGTGGTCGGCACCGATCCCGGGGCCGGTAACGCCGTGGAGGAGGGCGGCACCGTCCAGGTGTTCACCCAGCGCGGCGGAGGCGACAACGGGGGCAACGGCGGGGACGACGGCGGAGACGACGGCGGCGGCGGGGACGACGGCGACGACGACGGCGGCGGCGGGAACGGCGGCGGCGGCTTCATCGGCGGCATCGGCAACGGCTGACGCCGACGTCGAGGACACGGCCCCGGGGGCGGCCCGATCACCAC
>NZ_VKHT01001400.1 GCF_014141535.1 Streptomyces alkaliphilus
GGGCGGGACGTCGGCTCAGTGACCGACCCGCCGGGCGGTGGCGAACCGTGGTCGGTTGTTCAGGTCCGGGTGGTCGGCCGCGTCCGCCCAGCCCCGGTCCTCGGGGAACAGCCACGGCACCTGGCCGCCCTGGCTGTCGGCGTGCTCGACGACGACCACCCCGCCGGGCCGCAGCAGTCGGTGCGCGGCGCGTTCCAGGCCCCGGATGGTGTCCAGTCCGTCCTCGCCGGAGAACAGCGCCAGTTGCGGATCGTGGTCCCGGGCCTCGGGCGCGACGTGCTCCCACTCGGTGAGCGGGATGTACGGCGGGTTGGAGATCACCAGGTCCACCCGCCCGTTCAGCTCCGGCAGGGCGGTGAGGGCGTTCCCGTGGTGGAGGGTCACCCGGGTCCCCTCGGGGATGGAGGCGATGTTGCGGCGGGCCCACCCCACCGCCCGCTCGTCCAGCTCCACCGCGTGCACCCGCGCCCGGGGCACCTCCTGGGCCAGCGCCAGCGCGATGGCCCCGGAGCCGGTGCACAGGTCGACCACCAGCGGCTCGGCGACGTCCATGGCACGCACGGCGTCTATGGCCCAGCCCACCACGGACTCGGTCTCCGGGCGGGGCACGAAGACGCCGGGCCCCACCCGCAGTTCCAGGTAGCGGAACCAGGCCCGGCCGGTGATGTGCTGCAACGGCTCGCGGGCCTCGCGGCGGGCGATCGCCTCCCAGTAGCGGGCGTCGAAGTCCGGGTCGGCCACCAGGTGCAGCCGGGCCCGGTCGGTCTCGTGGACGAAGGCGGCCAGTTCCTCGGCGTCGTGCCGGGGCGAGGGCACGCCGGCGTCGGCCAGCCGCTGGGTGGCCCGGGCCACCTCGGCCAGCAGCACCGAGCGGGGCGCGCCGGCGGACGACCCGGTGGAGGGTCCCGCGGAACCGGTCGAAGGCGTCACGGGGCCCACCATACGTCCACCCCCGTCCGGGACATCCCCTTCCGGCGCCTCCCCGCGC
>NZ_VKHT01001401.1 GCF_014141535.1 Streptomyces alkaliphilus
TCCCCGAGCAGAAACGCGAGCGCCACCCCGTGACCAGAAGCCCGCGGCCGGCCCCGGCCGTGATCGCCGCCCACCGCTACTGCGAGACCGTCACGGCTCTGGAGGCCCGCAACTTCTCCTACGGCATCCGCCTGCTGCCCGGACCCGGCCGCCACGCCATGTCCGCCCTGTACGCCTTCTCCCGGCGGGTGGACGACATCGGTGACGGCCCCCTGCCCCCGGAGGCCAAGGAGGCCCGGCTCAAGGAGTGCCGGATCCTCCTGGAGAGGATCCGCGCCGGGGAGATCACCGAGGACTGCACCGACCCCGTCGCCCTCGCCCTCGCCGACGCCGTGCGGACCTTCCCCATTCCGGTGGACGCCCTGGACGAGCTGATCGACGGGGTGCTGATGGACGTGCACGGACGCCGGTACCACACCTGGGACGACCTGCGGGACTACTGCCGGTGCGTCGCGGGGGCCGTGGGGCGGCTCTCACTCGGGGTCTTCGGCACCGTACCCGGCGTCCCCGACGCGGACCGCGCCGTCCAGCGGGCCAACACGCTGGGGCTGGCGCTCCAGCTCACCAACATCCTGCGCGACCTGCGCGAGGACGCCCGCAACGGCCGCAGCTACCTGCCCGCCGAGGAACTGCGCCGCTTCGGCTGCCAGGAGGGGTTCCGGGCCGCCGTGCCGCCGGCCGGCGGGGACTTCACCGGCCTGATGCGCTTCCAGGTCCGCCGTGCCCGCGAGCTCTTCGCCGACGGGCTGCGCCTGCTGCCGCTGCTGGACCGTCGTTCGGGTGCCTGCGTCGCGGCCATGGCCGGCATCTACCACCGCCTGCTGGATCACATCGCGGCCGATCCCGCGGCGGTGTTGCGGGGCCGGGTCTCCCTCCCCCCGGCACAGAAGGCGCTGGTCGCGGTGCGCGGGCTGACCGGCCTGGACACCCGTCGCGCCGCCCGGGGGTGCACCGCGTGACCCCGCCCGTCCCGCGGCCCCTCCAC
>NZ_VKHT01001402.1 GCF_014141535.1 Streptomyces alkaliphilus
CGTCTGCCTCCCCCACCCGCTGCGGCCCCACCCGCATCGCCCATCGGGTCGGCCGCGCAGCGGGCGGGAACCCGCCCGGGCGCGTTGCGGTGGTTGCGCGCGGCGACGGCCTCTCCGTCCCTGTTCAGAGGCTACCCGCGGGCGGACGGGAAGGTGACGCCCGGCTCGTACCAACCGGCCGCAGGGGCGCCGGCCGGGCGGTGCCTGTCCGTGGTGGCGCGGGTGTACGGGTATCCGCCGGACCACAACGCCGGTTCGGAGTGGATGCTGCACTCGATACTGCGACCGCTGGCCGAGCGCGGTCACCGGGTGGAGGTCTGGCTGTCCCACCCCGGCAAGGCCGAGAAGACGTACGAGATCGACGGGGTGCGGGTGGTGCCGTTCCAGGAGGGCCTCGAGTTCTCCGCCCGTGCCCGTCGTGCGGACGTGCTGGTGTCCCACTACGAGAACGTGCCCCTGGTGGCCGGCCTCGCGCGGGACGGCCGTATTCCGGTGGTGGTGATCTGCCACGACAACTTCCCCGCGACATTCCACAACGCCGCAGGCGCCGACCTGCTCGTCTACAACAGCGAGTGGATCCGCCGGGACGGAGAGATCTTCTACGCCTCCTACCCTTCCGAATTCCTGCCCCGGCGCAGCATCGTGGTGCGCCCGCCGGTGATCGCGGGTGAATACCGTACGCGACCCGGCGACTGCGCGACTCTGGTCAATCTGAACGCGGACAAGGGTGGCGAGCTGTTCTGGCAGATCGCCGCCTGGACGCCTCAGTGGAAGTTCCTCGGTGTATGCGGTGCCTACGGCCGGCAGGTCATGCCGCCGCCCGGGCTGCCGAACTGCGAGGTCCTCGACTCGGTGCCCGGGCAGCGGATGCGCGAGCACGTCTACGCCCGCTCCCGGGTGATGCTGATGCCAAGCCTGTACGAGTCGTGGGGACGAGTGGCGGTGGAGGCGTTCGCTTCCGGCATCCCCGTGATCGCCCACCC
>NZ_VKHT01001403.1 GCF_014141535.1 Streptomyces alkaliphilus
GGGTCAGGAGAGGGCGGCCATGACCGGGTGGTAGCCGCCCGCCTGACCGGCGGCGGTCGGGTGGTAGGAGTTCTCGATCGGCAGGGTGAGGCTGTGCAGCCAGGAGGCGGAGGAACAGATCTCGTGGCCGGTGAAAGTCGGGCGGACATCGCCGTACGCGAAGCCGTGATCGGCCGCGCGCTTGGAGATGACCTCGCTCAGGTTGTCCGAGGCCCCGTTGATGGCGGCCCGGGACTGCTCACTGATACCGAGCAGACAGGTGCCGTTGAGTTGGTACATCCGCGGGTAGCCCAGGACGACGACCCGGGCGTTGGGCGCCCGGTCGCGGATCGCGGTGTACACCGCGTCCAGGCGGGAGGGCAGGGTCTCGGTGATGTAGGCGTTGGCCTGCGCGACGCGGTTCACGCAGGCGCTGGTGCCCTGGAGGACGCACACCGTCATGGTGTCGGCGAAGCCGGCGTCGTTCCCACCGATGGAGATGGTGACCAGGGTGGTCTCGGCGCTCAGGGGGCCGAGCTGCCCGGCGGTCACGTCGGTGGTGCGGGCGCCGGAGCAGGCGGTGAAATGGAAGGAGGCGGGGGAGTTCGCCGCGGCCCAGAGCTCGGGGTAGGCCCGGGTGCTGCGGCGGCAGGTGCCGCTGTCGGAACGGTAGTTCCCGGCACCGACGCCGGAGGAGTAGGAGTCTCCCAGCGCCACGTAGTGCACCGGGGCCTCCTGCGCGGCGGCGGAGGTGGGGGCGACGAGGGAGACGCCGAGCAGGGCGACCGCGGTAACGGCTCCCGACAGCAGGCGACGGAGTCTCATGTGTTCTCCCGGGTAGGGGGTGTGGGGGATGTGCTCCCACGCTTGTTACCAGCGCGTAACAGACTTGAGAAGTGGTCATGCCAAAATTGCCGGCATCAACCCAACGAAATCCCCGTAAACCCGTTACCGGTGACGCTCCCTCACCACCCCTCGCACACCGGTGCGTTCGATGTGGAGA
>NZ_VKHT01001404.1 GCF_014141535.1 Streptomyces alkaliphilus
GGTGGGGGACGCCGGGGCGGACGCGGCGGCGCGGGCCGCCCGCTTGGCGGCGTGCGCGGCGGCGGCCTCCCGCACCCACGCGCCCTCCTCGTGGGCCCGGCGCCGGCGGCTCAGCCGCTGCTCGTTGCAGGGTCCCTGGCCGCGCAGCACCCGGCGGAACTCCTCCCAGTCGATGGCGCCGAAGTCGTGCCGGCCGCGTTCCTCGTTCCACCGCAGGTCGGGGTCCGGGAGGGTGAGGCCCAGCGACTCGGCCTGCGGGACGCAGATGTCCACGAACCGCTGCCGCAACTCGTCGTTGGTGTGCCGCTTGATGCCCCAGGACATCGAGCGGGCGGTGTGCGGGGACTCGGCGTCCGGCGGGCCGAACATCATCAGCGAGGGCCACCACCAGCGGTTCACGGCGTCCTGTGCCATGGCGTGCTGCGCCTCGGTGCCCCGGCTCAGCGCGAGCAGCAGCTCGTATCCCTGGCGCTGGTGGAAGGACTCCTCCTTGCACACGCGCACCATCGCCCGCGCGTAGGGGCCGTAGGAGCAGCGGCACAGCGGCACCTGGTTGGTGATCGCGGCACCGTCCACCAGCCAACCGATGGCGCCGACGTCCGCCCAGGTCAGGGTGGGGTAGTTGAAGATCGAGGAGTACTTCTGGCGGCCGGTGTGCAGCTTGTCCAGCAACTCCTCGCGGTCCACGCCGAGGGTCTCGGCGGCGCCGTAGAGGTAGAGGCCGTGGCCCGCCTCGTCCTGCACCTTCGCCAGCAGGATCGCCTTGCGGCGCAGTGAGGGCGCGCGGGTGAGCCAGTTCGCCTCCGGCTGCATGCCGATGATCTCGGAGTGCGCGTGCTGGGCGATCTGACGGATCAGGGTCGCCCGGTACTCGTCCGGCATCCAGTCGCGCGGTTCGATCCGCTCGTCGGCGGCGATGGTCGCCTCGAAGGCGCGCAGGGCCGCCGCCTCGTCACCGCCGTCGGTGCCCTCGGCGGGGGT
>NZ_VKHT01001405.1 GCF_014141535.1 Streptomyces alkaliphilus
GCGTTGCAGATCGGGCCGGACGCGCCGATCATCACGACGGACGCGCGGCATCGTGCGGAGGCGAAGTCGGCGTTGATCACGTTGGTGGAGCACGCCTTGATGGCCCGCCTGCGCTGAGACCCACCCGCGGCGCCCCGGCGGTGACGGCTCTGATCCGTCAGAACGGTGGGAAGGGTTCGCCCGTGATCGCGGGAGGACGCCCCCACACACACCGTCGACACGCGGTGGACATCCGAGTCGAGGCCCGAGCCCCCGGGGATCCCCGGGGGCTCGGGCCTTTTCCCCCTCCCGGGCACCCTCGACCCCTCGGGCACCCTCGACCCCTCGGGCACCCTCGACCCCTCGGGCACCCTCCGGATCCCCACCGAGTCCGTCCGGGGGACGAGGTGTCCGTTTCCCTCTTCGTCCCCGGGGCCCGGGAGATCCCCCCGGGAGCCCGCCGGGAGCCCCCGGGGGCGGGATCCGGTCATCCCGGGTGCCCCGGGGGGCGCACACACCCCACCGGCCCCGGGAGTGACGCGCGGGGCTCCCCGAGGGGCCCCGCCGACACCTCCGGTGCTCCCGCGGTGAGGGGAACCCGACCCCACTTCCCTGTGTTCTTCACCACCCCTGCCGAAACCGCTCACCTGAGTACGACATCCTTGATAACGGTTCGGCAGGCAATCACCGGTACCCGCGCACGGGCGGCGATCGCCTCGTTCCCCTCCGCGCCCAAGGGTGCGCCTTTTCGGGAGTTATTGTCGGATTTGTCAATGTTGTCCGTCGGGGCGAGTGGCCGTAATGGTGCCCCCGGGGGATTGGAAAGTGCGGGCATGACGTGCTGGAATCCGAGCAACCAGGCAGTAGTGGTGGCCCCCGGGGCCGATGCCGAGAGGTGAGAGGCCAGTGAGGCGCAGCAAGACGACCCCTCCGTCACCGGGGGAGTCCGGAGGAGACCGGGCAGTCGGACGGGGCAACTTCACCCCGCCTGTTTCTTACACA
>NZ_VKHT01001406.1 GCF_014141535.1 Streptomyces alkaliphilus
GGGTCGGTCGGTGGCGGGGCACCGACCCCGACGCCCGGCCGCCGATCCGGCGTCCTGTTGGTGGGCACCGACCTGGACGACCACACCGTCTGGGCACGAGGAGTGGCTCTGGGGGCCGAGCGGGTGGTCCACCTGCCCGGCGACGAGGAGTCGGTGATCGCGGCCGTCGCCGACGCGGTGGGCCGGGTCGGCCCCCCGGCGGCCGACCCCGCCCGGTCGCTCGGCCTCCCACTCGCCGGTGAACCGCCCCGGGAGCCCGGCCTCGCCGCCGGGGAGCCCGGTGAACCGCCGGGCGCCTCACCGGGCGCGGAGGGGCCGGTGGGCCGATGACCGCCCCCGAGCACCTGGTGGACCGCGTCCGTGACCGCATCGCCGAGGAATGGTCCCGCGGCCCCGTCCCGACCGGCGGGGGCGGCCCGGCCGACCACCTGCCGCCCGCCGCCGGCGAGCTGCGGGACGACCTCCTCGGCGCCGGCCCCCTGCAACCGTTGCTGTCCGCACCCGACACCACGGACGTCCTGGTCAACGGCCCCTCCGAGGTGTGGGTGGACCGGGGAAGAGGGCTGCAACGGGCCGCGGTCCGCTTCCCCGACACCGCTGCCCTGCGTCGGCTCGCCCAACGCCTGGCCTGTGCCGCCGGTCGCCGGCTCGACGACGCCCGCCCCTGGGTGGACGCCCGCCTGCCGGACGGCACCCGTCTGCACGCCGTCCTGCCCCCGATCGCCGTGGGCTCCCCGTGCCTGTCCCTGCGTGTCGTTCGACACCGTCCCTTCACCCCGGCCGAACTCGTCGCCTCCGACACCCTCCCGCCCGGGGGCGAACACCTGCTGCGGGCGGTCCTCGACGCCCGGCTCTCCTTCCTGATCAGCGGCGGCACCGGCAGCGGCAAGAGCACCCTGCTCTCCTGTCTCCTCGGCCTGGTCGGCCCGCACGAGCGGATCGTGCTGGTCGAGGACTCCGCCGAACTGCGCCCCGCCCACC
>NZ_VKHT01001407.1 GCF_014141535.1 Streptomyces alkaliphilus
GGCATCCACCGGGCTCCTCCCTCTCCTCCGCGTTCCCAACCGTGGCCGCGCGGCACCGGGAGGGCTTTTCCGGAAAGGAGAACCCGTGCGCCTGGTCCCCCGGCGTTCCGGCATCGGCGGAGCCTTCACCTCCGCCCACACCGTCGGCACCGGCATGGTCATCGCCGCGCTCGCCCTCACCATGGCGGCGCTGTTGATCCCCGTGAGGCTTTTCGAGGGAACGGCGGTGGCCGGTCCGGGAGGTCTCATCGTGGATGACGGACTGGGCACCCTGACCACGCAGTACGGACCCCTGACCCCCACCGACCGGGACTTCGTGCGCAAGGTGCGCAGCGCAGGGCTGTGGGAGGGACCGGCGGGGCGACAGGCCCAGGAGAGGGGCCGGAGCGAAACCGTGCGCATCGCCGGCAACCACCTCGTCGACGGCCACAACCTGCTCGACGAACTCGCCATCGAGACCGGTCGGGTGCTCGGCATCGAATTGCCCAACCAGCCCACCGCCCAACAGCGCGCGTGGCTGGCGGAGCTGGAGGCGGCTCCCATCGATCGGTACGAGGTGCTGTTCGCCAACATCCTGCGCCGCGCCCACGGCCGGGTCTTCACCCTGGTCGCCCTGGTGCGCGCCGAGACCCAGAACTCCCTGGTCCGCGAACTCGCCAACCAGGCCAACGAGACGGTGCTCGACCACATCACCGTCCTGGAGAACACCGGCCTGGTGGATTACGGAGCGCTGGACGACGACGGTATCGGAAGCATCAGCAAGCGTGTCGCCGGCCCCAGGTCGCCGCGCCGTGCCCGTCGCACCGCCACGGGGTGCGGTCGACGCCGCCCCGACGGACGCCCGGTGGGCCGTCCGGGGGGCCGCTCGACGGACGCACCGCCGGTCCCCGCACCCGGGGGAGGACGCCCGAGAGTCCCCCGGCGTGGCGCTGACCGAACCGACCCCCCTCCTCACACCGGTGATCCCGGTGAACCCACCAC
>NZ_VKHT01001408.1 GCF_014141535.1 Streptomyces alkaliphilus
CCCCCTGCGCGACCCCGCCCACCTGGAGCGGATCAAGGGCCTGGTCATCCCGCCCGCCTGGCGCGACGTGTGGATCTGCCCCCTGCCCAACGGCCATCTCCAGGCCGTGGGCACCGACGCCGCGGGACGCCGCCAGTACCTCTACCACCCCCGCTTCCGCGCCGAGCAGGAGCGGGCCAAGCACGAACACGTCCTGGAGGTCGCCGAGGTCCTGCCCCGGCTGCGCGAACGCACCGCCGTCGAGCTGACCGGTCGCGGCCTGCGCCGCGACCGGGTCCTGGCCACCGGCGCGTCCCTGCTCGACCTCGGCTTCTTCCGCATCGGCGGCGACCGCTACGCCAACGAGAACCGGTCCTACGGGCTGACCACCCTGCTGCGCGAACACGTCGGGATCCGACGCGGCGTGGTCACCTTCAGCTATCCCGCCAAGCACGGGCAGTGGCAGGAACAGGCCGTGGCCGCCCCGGAGATCCTGCGGACGGTCACCGCCCTGAAACGCCGGCGCTCCGGCGGCGACCGCCTGTTCGCCTACTGGGACCGGCCCGCGTGGCGGAACGTCTCGGGGGAGGAGGTCAACGCCTACCTGCGGGAGGTGGCCGGCGGGGTGGAACTCACCGCCAAGGACTTCCGAACCTGGCACGCCACCGTCCTGGCCGCCGTCGCCCTGGCCGTCTCGCAACCGGCGGCCCGCACCGAGACCGCCCGCCGCCGCGCCATCGGCCGGGCCGTGCGCGAGGTCGCCGCCCACCTCGGCAACACCCCCGCGGTCTGCCGCGCCTCCTACATCAACCCGGCGGTCATCGAACTGTACGAGGAGGGGGTGACCGTCGCCGGCGCACTGGAGGACCTGGGGCGCGGAGTGGGCGAGGGACTGCCGGCCACCCGGGGCCCGATCGAGAGGGCCGTGTCGGAGATGCTGCGCACCTCCCGCCCACCGGGCCCGGCCCGGCCCTGAACGCCGGGCCCCACCACCGTCACCC
>NZ_VKHT01001409.1 GCF_014141535.1 Streptomyces alkaliphilus
GGTGACGGCGAAGTGGGGGCGGGTGGTGTCCTTGGAGTCGCGGACGCACACGGCGCGCTCGGCCCGGGCGACCTCCACGCAACTGTCGCCGGAGCTACCGCTGTAGCTGGACTTGAACCAGGCCAGTTCCGTCGTGTTCACAGCTCTCCTCGCAGTCGCTCCAGCAGGGTCCTGGACTCCCTGGGAGTCAGGGCTTGCGACCGCAGTGTGTCATAGCGTTGTTGGAGGAGACTCACCTCTTTCGCGTCGGAGATGAGGCGGCCGTTCTCCTGGCCTTCGGAGTACGCCAGCCGCCTTCGCTCGGGAGTCTCCAGCAGCTGGAGGGGACCGTCGGTGCAGGAGTGGAGGCCGACGTTGAGCGGCACGATCTGGAGCGTCACGTTGCGCCGGGCAGTGTGATCGAGGACGCAGTCGAGCAGGTCCCGCGTCATCTCCGGGTCATCGAGCGTGCGCCGGAAGACGTACTCCTCCACGATGAAGCCGAACGGCACGTCGGGACGGTCCCGGAGCATCTTCTGTCGCTCCAGCCGAGCCGTGATCTGCGCTTCGATCTGCTCGTCGGTGAGCAGCGGCAGGCGGTTCTCGAAGAGCGCCCGGGCATAACCCTCGGATTGGAGGAGGCCGGGGACGAGTCTGCACTCGTAGGTGGAGAGGCTGACCGCGACCCGTTCGAGGCGGGCCCAGCGGCGGAACCAGACGGCCAGGCCCGCCTCGCCCCGGGTGAGGAAGGCCGCCGCGCGGCGGAGAGCGCCGGTGTTGCCCAGCGCCTCGTCCGCGCGCTCGATGAAGGAGATGTCGGGCATCCGGCGCCCCAGCTCCACCGAGGCCACGGTGTGTTTGGAGAAGCGCACCATCTCGCCGAACTCGGCACGGCTGAAACCGGCGTGTTCGCGCAGCGCCTGGACCATGGCACCGAAGGTGCGCAGGCTGTCCGAGGGGGTGGGTTCGCGCTCCAGACCCTCCTCGGCAGGGGGTGGGGC
>NZ_VKHT01000141.1 GCF_014141535.1 Streptomyces alkaliphilus
GGGGGGAATGCGGGGGGATGCGCCCCGGCTCTCCTCCGCGACGGGGCGCCCGCGGGGCGCCCCGTGCCCCCGCTCGGTGTCCG
The DNA here is from genome assembly GCF_014141535.1 of Streptomyces alkaliphilus. Classification (GTDB taxonomy): domain Bacteria; phylum Actinomycetota; class Actinomycetes; order Streptomycetales; family Streptomycetaceae; genus Streptomyces; species Streptomyces alkaliphilus. The sequence goes on from NZ_VKHT01000141.1 coordinate 84, forward strand.
CCGGCCCGCCGGGTACCCGGTGGACCTCCCCCGCTCGCTAGAGTCGAAGCCATGGACACCCAGAACGGCGCCCCCTGGCTGAGCGCGACCGAACAGCGCGCCTGGCGCACCCACCTGGCCGTCAGCCGTCTTCTGATGTACCAGTTGGAGCGCGATCTCCAGCCGTTCGGGCTGACCATGAACGACTACGAGATCCTGGTGAACCTCTCCGAGGCGGAGGATCGCCGTATGCGGATGAGCGACCTGGCCGCCGCCACCCTGCAGTCCAAGAGCCGACTCTCCCATCAGATCACCCGCATGGAGCGCGCCGGTCTGGTCCGTCGGGAGAGCTGCGATTCGGACAAACGCGGCCTGTACGCGGTGCTGACCGACCAGGGCTGGCAGACCATGCGGGAGGTCGCCCCGCACCACGTGGCCTCGGTCCGCAAGCACTTCATGGACCTGATCCCGGCCCCGGATCTGGAGATCCTGCACCGGACCCTGCACCCGATCGCCGATCACCTGCACGAGCTGCGCGGTCGGCTCTAGGCGGCCCGGCGCCGGCGTCCTCGCCGGCGCCGTCCCCGCGGGCGGGCAGCCGCAGCCGGAGGAGCGCCCCGCCCTCCGGGGCGTCGTGCGCGGTCAGCGTGCCGCCGTGCCGCTCGGCGACGTCCCGGGCGATGGCCGGGCCCGGCCCGGCGCCTCCGTCGTCCCGCGCCCGGGCCTCGTCCAGCCGCACGAATCCCGCCCCGCGACGGCTCAGGGCGGGGCGTCGGTGACGCCGGCGACCAGCTCGTCGGCCGCCGCGTACGGGTCCAGCTCGCCGGCGGCCACGCGCCCCGCCAGGGCGCCCAACCGGCGATCCCCGCGCAGGTCCCCGATCCGTTCGCGCAGGGCGGTGACGGCGATCGTCTCCACCTCGTGCCCGGCCCGCTTGCGACGGCGCTCGGCGAGCACCCCGCGCTCCTCCATCCAGGCGAGATGCTTCTCCAACGCCTCGACGACGTCCTCCACCCCCTCGCCCCGCGCCGCGACCGACCGGACCACGGGGGGACGCCAGTCGCCGGGGGCGCGGGCCTCGCCGAGGCCGAGCATGTGGTTGAGCTCGCGGACGGTGGCGTCCGCCCCGTCGCGATCGGCCTTGTTGACCACGAAGACGTCGCCGATCTCCAGGATCCCGGCCTTGGCGGCCTGGATGCCGTCGCCCATGCCCGGTGCCAGGAGCACCACCGAGGTGTCCGCCTGCGAGGCGATCTCCACCTCGGACTGGCCGACGCCGACGGTCTCCACCAGCACCACGTCGCAGCCGGCGGCGTCCAGCACCCGCACGGCCTGCGGGGCGGCCCAGGAGAGCCCGCCGAGGTGGCCGCGGGTGGCCATGGAGCGGATGTAGACGCCGGGGTCGGAGGCGTGCTCGCCCATCCGCACCCGGTCACCGAGCAGGGCCCCGCCGGAGAAGGGCGAGGAGGGGTCCACGGCCAGCACGCCGACCCGTTTGCCGGCCCGCCGGTAGGCGGTGACCAGGGCGGAGGTGGAGGTGGACTTGCCGACGCCGGGGGAGCCGGTGAGGCCGATGACGTGCGCGTTGCCGGTGTGCGGGGCGAGCGCCGCCATCACCTCGCGCAGTTGCGGGGAGGCCCCCTCCACCAGGGAGATCAACCGGGCCACCGCCCGGGGACGGCCCTGTCGGGCCGCCGCCACCAGTTCGGGGACGTCCGCCGTCGCCATCGTCGCCGTCTCTCCCTGCCGTGTCGTGTCGCGCGTCTCGCGCCTGTCGCGGCGCACCCCGTGCCGCCGCCGTGCCGCCGCCTCGCGGCGGCGCGTGCCGTGGTGGGTCGCCCGGTCGGCTCACCGTACCGGGCGGGTGGAACCGGTCGTCCCGGGGCGTGCCTCCCCGCTGCGTCCCGGGACGACCGGCGTTCGTCGGGGGCCGGCGCGGACGCGCCGACCCCCGTGGTCGGAAAGCGGTCAGGGGACCCGGACGATCAGGGCGTCACCCTGGCCGCCGCCGCCGCACAGTGCCGCCGCGCCGACCCCGCCACCGCGCCGCTTGAGCTCCAGCGCCAGGTGCAGCACGATCCGCGCGCCGGACATCCCGATCGGGTGGCCCAGCGCGATGGCGCCGCCGTTGACGTTGACCTTCTCGTGCGGGACGCCGAGGTCCTTCATGGACTGCACGGCGACGGCGGCGAAGGCCTCGTTGATCTCGATGAGGTCGAGGTCGGCGACGGTCAGCCCCTCCTTGCCCAGCGCGTGGGCGATGGCGTTGGAGGGCTGGGACTGCAGGGAGTTGTCGGGGCCCGCGACGTTGCCGTGGGCACCGATCTCGGCCAGCCACTCCAGACCCAGCTCCTCGGCCCGGGCCTTCGACATCACGACCACCGCGGCGGCGCCGTCGGAGATCTGGGAGGCGGAGCCGGCGGTGATGGTGCCGTCCTTGTCGAAGGCGGGCCGCAGCTTCGCCAGGGACTCCGGGGTGGTGTCCCCGCGGATGCCCTCGTCCTCGACGAAGACCACCGGCTCGCCGCGCCGCTGCGGGATCTCCACGGGGGTGATCTCCGCCTCGAACAGGCCGTTCTTCTGCGCCGCTGCGGCTCGCTGGTGGGAGAGGGCGGCGATGGCGTCCTGCTCCTCGCGGCCGATGCCCAGGCGGGTGTTGTGCCGCTCGGTGGACTCGCCCATGGCGACGTTGTCGAAGGCGTCGGTGAGGCCGTCGTGCGCCATGGCGTCGAGCATCTGGATCGCGCCGTACTTGTGACCGGCGCGGGAGCCGGGCAGCAGGTGCGGGGCGTTGGTCATGGACTCCTGGCCGCCGGCGACCACCACGTCGAACTCGCCGGCGCGGATGAGCTGGTCGGCCAGGGCGATGGCGTCCAGGCCGGAGAGGCACACCTTGTTGACGGTGAGGGCGGGGACGCTCATCGGGATGCCGGCCTTCACGGCGGCCTGCCGGGCCGGGATCTGCCCCGCTCCAGCCTGGAGGACCTGCCCCATGATCACGTACTGCACCTGCTCGCCGGTGATGCCGGCCCGTTCCAGCGCGGCCCTGATGGCGACGCCGCCCAGATCCGCGCCGGAGAAGCTCTTGAGGGATCCCATGAGACGACCCATGGGGGTCCGGGCACCCGCGACGATCACGGAGGTGGTCATGGTGCGGCTCCTTCGACTGAGGAGTGAACGAGGGTTCACGCCAATGTACTGAGCGGTATGTCATCGCGGCACCGGGCACGCCATGTGATGGTGCGCACGTTGCGCACCCCCCGTAGCGGAGGGTGAACTGGGAAGATGTTGACGCGTATCGATCACATCGGCATCGCCTGTTTCGACCTCGACGCGACGGTGGAGTTCTACCGGGCCACCTACGGGTTCGAGGTGTTCCACACGGAGGTCAACGAGGAGCAGGGCGTGCGGGAGGCCATGCTCAGGATCAACGGTACCGATGACGGCGGTGCCTCGTGGATCCAGCTCCTGGAGCCCACCCGCGAGGACTCCACCGTCGCGAAGTGGCTGGCGAAAAACGGCGAGGGGGTGCACCACATCGCCTTCGGGACCGATGACGTGGACGGCGCCGCCGAGACCATCGGCGGGCGGGGGGTGCGGGTGCTCTACGACGAGCCGCGGCGGGGCTCGATGGGTTCGCGCATCACCTTCCTGCACCCGAAGGACTGCCACGGCGTCCTCACCGAGCTTGTCACATCGGCCACTTCCGCTCCGGAGGGTGAATCCGGAGGCCACTGACGCAGGGCGGGCCGGCCGGTAGAGTGGCGGGGCCGGGGCACGGGGCCGACATCCGAACGCCGACCGCCGGGCGACGCCTTCCGTCGTCCCGGTTCGTCGTTCGCCGTCGTTTTCCGGGCTCCCGTGTTCGGCCGAGGGTTCGACCTCCACGACGACGCACCGCGTCCGGTGGTGGCCGGGCCGGCTCCACGACGATCAGGGGACGGATGGGACCGCACCGTGCGGGACTACGACCGCAACGAGGCTGAGGACGCGCTCTCGCAGTTCGAGGCCGAGATGAAGCGGCTGAAGAAGGAGCGCGACAAGGCCGTCGATCACGCCGACGACCTGGGCTATCAGATCGAGGTCCTGCGCTCCAAGCTGCACGAGGCGCGGCGCGCGCTGGCGCTGCGCCCCGTCTACGACCCCACCGGCCACGTGGAGCAGATGCTGCGCACGGCGCAGCACCAGGCCGATCAGATGCGCGCGGACGCCGAGCGCGAGTTGCGCGAGGCCCGCGACCGCACCCAGCGCATCCTCCAGGATCAGGCCGAGCGCCGGGGCCGGCTGGAGGCCGAGCTGCACGCCGAGGCGGTCGCCCGCCGCCAGCGCCTGGACGCCGAGCTGGCCGAGCGCCGGGCGAGCGTGGAGAACCACGTCACGGAGAACGTGGCCTGGGCCGAGCAGTTGCGGGCCCGGACCGAGTCGCAGGCCCGCCGCCTGATGGAGGAGACCCGGGCGGAGGCCGAACAGACGGTCCGCCAGGCCCGGGCGGAGGCGCAGCGGGTCGCCGAGGAGACCCGTCACCGGATGACCGCCGAGGCACGGGCGGCCCGGGACGAGGCCGAGCAGTTGCTGCGACGGGCCCGGGCCGAGGCCGAACGGCTGCTGACCACGGCGGGCGCGCAGGCCGAGGAGGCCACCGGTCGGGCCGAACGGCTGCGGGCCGAGGCCACCGCCGAGGCGGAGGAGGCCCGCCGCCTGGCGACGGGGTCCCTTCGGGAGGCCGAGGAGCGGCTCGAGGAGGCCGAGACGGCGCGCCGGACCGCGCGCGAGGAGGCCGAGCGGGTCCTGACGGAGGCGACCGAGGAGGCGGAGAAGCGTCGGAACGCCGCCGAGGTCCAGTACCAGCAGCGGTCCGCCACCGCCAAGGCGGAGATCGCCCGGTTGGTCTCCGAGGCCACGACCGAGGCGGAGCGGGCCAGGGCCGAGGCCGAGCAGGCGCTGGCCGATGCCCGCGCCCGGGTCGACGAGATGCTCTCCAAGGCCGGGGAGGAGGCGCGCGGCCGCGCCGCCGAGGAGTCGGCCAACCACCTCGCCAAGGCCGCCCGCAAGGCCGAGGAGATCCTCAACAAGGCCGCCGAGGAGGCCGGCGACACCACCCGGGCGGCGGCCGAGGAGGCCGAGCGGCTGCGGGCCGAGGCGGAGGCGGAGGCCGACCGGCTGCGGGCCGAGGCGCACGATGTCGCCGAGCAGTTGAAGGGGTCCGCGCAGGCGGACACCAAGGAGTACCGGGCCAAGACGGTCGAGTTGCAGGAGGAGGCCCGTCGGCTGCGCGGCGAGGCCGAGCAGCTGCGGGCCGACGCGGTCTCCGAGGGCGAGCGGATCCGGGCCGAGGCCCGTCGGGACGCCACCCGGCAGATCGAGGAGGCCGCCGAGCGGGCGGAGGAACTGCTCGCGAAGGCGAAGGAGGACGCGGAGAGCGCGCGGGAGGCCGCGAGCGCCGAGAGCGAGCGCGTGCGCACCGAGGCGATCGAGCGGGCGAGCACCCTGCGCAACCAGGCCGACGAGGTACTGCGCAAGGCGCGCGCCGAGGCCGAGGAGTTGACCTCGCAGGCCAACCGACGGTTGGAGGAGGCGACCCGGGAGGCCGAGGAGGAGGCCGACCGGATCCGGGAGGAGGCCCGGGAGGCCGCCCGGTCGGAACGCGAGGGCGTCGCCGAGGAGTTGGAGCGGCTGCGCGCCGAGGCCGAGGAACGGGTGACCGCCGCCGAGGAGGCACTGGGCCGGGCGCGGACCGAGGCCGAACGACTGCGGGCCGAGGCCGCCGCCGAGGCGGACCGGGTGCGGACCGAGGCCGCCGAGCGCGTCCGGAGCCTCGTCCAGCAGGCCGAGACCGAGGCGGAGCGGCTGCGCGAGGAGGCGACCGGCGACGCGGCCCGGCTGCGCGCCGAGGGGGACGAGCAGGCGGTGCGGCTGCGGGCCGAGGCCGCCGCCGAGGCGGACCGGGTGCGGACCGAGGCGCGCGAGGCCGCCGACCGGGTGCGGTCGGACGCCGACGCCGCCGCCGAGCGCACCACCGCGGAGGCGAACGAGGCGCTGGCCGCCGCCCGCGAGGAGGCCGAACGGCTGCGGCGCGAGGGCGACCGGCTGCTGGAGGAGGCCCGCGAGGAGGCCCATCGGGAGCGCACCGAGACGCACCGGCGCAGCGAGGAACTGCTGGCGTCGGCGCGCGAGACGGTGGAGGAGGCCGAGCGGCGCGCGGAGTCGCTGGTGTCCTCCGCCGAGACCCGGGCGCAGGAGATCCGGGACGCGGTGGCCGGGCTGCGCGAGGAGGCCGAGCGGGAGGTCTCGGCGCTGCGCGCCGACGCCGACCTGGACGTGGCGCGGATGCGGCGGCAGGCCGGCGAGGAGAAGGAAGCCGCCTCCGCCCTCGCCGAGCGGACGATGAACGACGCGATCGCCGAGGCCCAGCGCACCCGCGAGGCGGCCGAGGAGACGCTCGAGAAGGCCCGCGGGGAGGCCGATGAGGTACGGGAGAGCGCCCGCGCGGACGCCTCCCGACGGCGTGCCGAGGCGGCGGAGCAGGCCGACGAGTTGGTGAACCGGGCGCAGGAGGAGGCGCTGCGCGCCACGGCCGCGGCCGAGGAGCAGTCCGACGCCATGGTGGGCGCGGCCCGCGCGGAGGCGACCCGCCTGGTGGAGGAGGCCCGGGGGGAGGGCTCGGAGCTGGTCGAGCGGGCCCGTCGGGACGCCGACACCCTGCTGGAGGAGGCGCGGCGGGACGCGGCGGCCATCCGGGAGCGGAGCGAGGAACTGCGGTCCCGCACCGACTCCGAGGTGGAGGAGCTGCACGAGCGGGCCCGCCGGGAGTCGGCGGAGCAGGCACGTGCGGCCGGCGAACGGGTGGACCGGCTGGTGCGGGCCGCCGAGGAGCAGCGCGAGGAGGCCCGGGCGGAGGCGGAGAAGATCCGTTCGGAGGCCGCCTCCGAGGCGGGCTCGTTGCGGATCGCCGCGGTGAGGAAGGCCGAGTCACTGCTGAAGGAGGCCGAGGCGAAGCGCTCGGAGCTGCTGAAGCGGGCCGAGGAGGTCATGGAGCGGGCCGAGCGGGAGACCCGGGAGAAGGTCGAGGAGGGCCGGCGGGAGCTGGAGAAGCTCAACCGGCGCCGGGAGGACATCAACGCGGAGATCGCCCGGGTGCAGGACGTGCTGGAGGCGCTGGGGTTGGAGGCGCCGGGCCAGAAGGGGGCGAAGAAGGCCGGTGCCGGCGGGGGCAAGCGCCCCGGCGGATGACCCCGTTCGCCCGTTCGGGGGCCGGGCCGCCCCGTCGCGCGTTCCGGGAGTCACGGTGTGCCGGGCCGGGGGCGCCGAGGGAGCGATCGGTTCCGCTCACCCGTCGAAAGGACCACCACTCAACCCGGTCATCGGCGTGCGGGGTCGATCACCGACGCACGAGAGGGCCCCGGGGTTGCATTCCGATCCGACTGCGGTTGGGTGGCGATTCGGATCCGATCGCGTTCCGGCCCCCGCCGGAACCCGGAGCGTCCGACACGTCCGTGACGCCCCATCACATCCGATATGGCCGGTGCGTCGAGGTGGGTCCGGGAGCGGATCGACGTGTGATTTCGGAAAACATCCCGGGAAAGCGGAGGAAATCACCCGCACCGCCCATCGGG
>NZ_VKHT01001410.1 GCF_014141535.1 Streptomyces alkaliphilus
GTGGACGGCATCTCCCCCGCCCCGCGCCCCGGTGCCTCCCGGCGGTTCCTCCGCACCGCCCGGGTGGGCGCGGACGGGCCGGACCTGGTGATCGTGGACGGGGTCGGGCACACCCATCGGTTCGCGTTGCGCGGCCCGCTCGCCGTCCGACGGCTGGTGCGGGTGCCCGGTTCGCCGGACGGGACCCCGTCCCGTCTGGAGTTCCGGGACGCCGCCGGCCGGACCCGGGCCGCCCTCCCCGAGGAGGACTGGTTCTCCGGGTCCGGGGGTCCGGAGAGGCGTGAGCGGTTGCGTCGGCTGCTCGGCGTCCCGCTCGCCGAGGAGAGACCGCAACCGGCCGGGGCCGGAAGGGGCGATCGGGCGGCGCGTGACGCCGGGCCGGCGTTCGCCTCGGCCATGGCCCAACCCCGGGCAGCACGTGCCCGACGCGGGTCCGCCTTCCCCCGCACCATCGCCGGGCCCTCGTCCTCGATCTTCCTGGTCCTCTCACCGGCCTTCGCGGCGATCCTCGCGTTCTCGGTCCGGAACGCGGAGGGCGCCTTCGACGCCGTGAGCGGCACGGCGCTGGGGGTCGCGATCGCCGCTTGGCTCCTGGCCGGCCTCCCGGTGGTGTCCCGATTCCTGACGAGTGTGCTGTGGTGGGAGCGCCCGGCGCCGGTGGGGGGATCCCGATGAGCCGGGCCGCGCGGCGGGACGGCCCCGGCGGGACGTGGGGTCGGTGCTCGGCACGGAGGTCGTGGTGTTCGCCCTGCTCGGTCTGTTCGCGGTGGCCTTCTAGCTGATCCCCGAGCCCTTGATCCCGCTCTCCCGGACCGGTCGGCCCGCCCCTCAAGGGGCCGGTTCACCGGCCGTTCGGGCATCGATTCGGTGGAGTGTGCACGAAAGCGGTTGCGGGTGTGTCCCGATCCGGAGACAGCCATGGCCTGCGGGCCGGCGCCCTCCTAGGGTTTTGCGCCATGAGTGTTCCCCCTCCGCCTCCT
>NZ_VKHT01001411.1 GCF_014141535.1 Streptomyces alkaliphilus
CCCTCGTCGCCGTCGCCCACGGGTCCCCCGACCCCCGGGCCCGCGAGAGCGTCCTGGCCCTCCTGCGCCGGGTACGCGCCGTGCGGCGCTCCCTGCGTGTGGAACTCGGCCACCTGGAGACCGACGAACCGCTGCTCGGGGACACCCTGGCCCGGTTGCGCGGTGAGGCCGTGCTGGTGCCGCTGCTCTTCGGACGCGGCTACCACGTCAAGCACGACATCCCGTCCGTGCTCTCCCGCGCCTCCCACCTCGACGCGACCGTGGCGGCCTGCCTGGGGCCGCACCCCCTGCTGGTGGAGGCGCTGTACGGGCGACTGCTGGAGGCCGGGTACCGGGGCGGGGCCGTCGTGCTGGCGGCGGCCGGCTCCCGCGATCCCGAGTCGGCCGCCGGGACCCGCACCACGGCGGCGATGCTCTCCCACCGGCTCGGCGGCGTCCCGGTCGTCCCGGCCTACGCCTCGGCGGCCTCGCCGACCGTGGCGGAGGCCGTCGAGCTGCTGCGCTCGCACGGGCACCGGGAGATCGCGCTCTCCTCCTGCTTCACCGCCCCCGGCTTCTTCGCCACGCGCTGCGCGGAGGCGGCGCCGGGGATCGTGGCCGAGCCGCTGGGCGCGCACGCCTCCCTGGCCCGGCTGCTGCTGCACCGCTTCGACCGGGCCGCCGCCGCGCTCCCGGTCCGCACCCTCCACCGCGCCGCCGCCTGACCCCGTCCCGGCGGGGGCGGGGTCCCGGGCCTCACCGGCCGGCGGTCACCGCCGGCCGGCCGTGGCGAGATCGAGGAAGGCGCGCCAGGCCTCGGGGGTCGGACGCAGCCGGGCCGAGGCGCGTCGCTTGGAGTCGCGGACGGCCACGGCCCCGGGCACGTTCGTGGCCACCTCGACGCACTGGGAGTCCGGCCGGCCGCCGCTGTGGGTGGAGGTGCGAAAGACGAACTCGGGAGCCATGGGCATCACTCCGGGGAGAGGGCACGATCGGGGCTG
>NZ_VKHT01001412.1 GCF_014141535.1 Streptomyces alkaliphilus
GGGGCGGGGCTCATGCGGTGCTCCGGACACGGGGGTCGAGGAAGCGGTGGAGCAGGTCGGCGGCGAGGTTGGCGAGGATGGTGGTGCCGGCGAAGAAGATGAACAGCACCTGGAGCAGCGGGACGTCGGGCACCCGGATGGCCTGGTGGAACAGCAGGCCCAGGCCGGGCCAGCTGAAGATGGTCTCGGTGAGCAGGGCCCCGTTGAAGACCGCGCCGAGTTGCAGGCCGATGAGGGTGACGGTGGGCAGCAGGGCGTTGGGGACGGCGTGCCGGCGGCGCACCACGTCGTCGCGCAGTCCCTTGGCGCGGGCCACCCTCAGGTGATCGGCGGCACGCTCCTCCATGATCGAGGAGCGCATGATCAGCACGTACTGGGCGTAGACGACGGCGGCCATGGTCAGCGCGGGCAGCACCAGGTGGTGCGCGACGTCCAGGGCCTGCGGCCACCACCCCTCCCCCACCCCGCGCGCGGAGCGCATCCCGTTGACCGGGAACCAGCCGAGGTGGACGGCGAAGACGACGATGACGATCATGCCGAGCCAGAAGGTGGGGGCCGACCACAGGGTGAGGGCGATGCCGACCTGGGCGCGGTCGAAGCGGCTGCCGGGGCGCCAGCCGGCGCGGGTGCCGGCCCACACGCCGAAGGAGACGGCGAGAACGAGGGCGGTGCCGGTGAGCAGGAGCGTGGCGGGCAGGCGGGACCACAGGAGTTCGGTGACGGGTGCGCTGGAGACGTAGGAGGTGCCCCAGTCGAGGGTGAACAGCTGGTGGAGGTAGTCGCGGAACTGCACGGCGAGGGGGTCGTCCAGGCCGAGCCGGTCGCGGATCTCGCGCTGCTGTTCGGGCGTGAGGGGGGTGTCGCCGGCGACGGCGCGGACCGGGTCGCCGCCGATGACCCGGAAGATGACGAAGGCGCTGAGCAGCACCAGCAGCAGGGAGACGGCGGCGCCGAGCAGGCGGTTGGCGAGGTGGCGGGC
>NZ_VKHT01001413.1 GCF_014141535.1 Streptomyces alkaliphilus
CACCCCCCCAGCCACGACCCGCACCAAAACGTCACCCCGACGTACTCCGCCCGGAACACCTCGGCCTCGAGCATCCCGGCCGGCATCATCGGCGGCGTGGTCGCCAGTGCCACCATCGCCGGGACCCTGGCCCACGACAAGCGGAGCAAGCGCCGCGCCGCCACTGCGACCGCCGAGGCCCCACGCGCGGCCACCGGAGCGCCGGCGCCCGGCGACGCCCCGGAGCCCGAGCGCAGCTGACTCCGGCCCGGGCTGGCGTGCCTCCCACCTCATCGGTGAACGGTGACGAGCAACTGCTGCGGCTGCGGCCGGGTCTACTGGCGCTAACCACGGCGACCCCCATCCCGGCCCGCTTCCACAGCCCAGCCCTCTACGCTGCCGTCATGACGCTGAACGCCGACGAGTATGAACTCCTTCGCCTGATCGCCCAGTCACCAGAGCCCGTGGCCGCCTCCGACTTCTTTCAGACCATCCACCCGGCGAACTTCGAGCGAAGCGCCGCCGAGGAAGACCCCCGCCGGGTGGCATGGCAGAAGAAACAGCTCGGGCTCTACAAGGCAGTGATCGACCTGCACGACGGCAACCTCATCCGGATTGTCCACCCGGCGAACGGAGAGCGGCCCGACCTGGTGGAGGCCACCGAGGCCGGCCACGCTGCCCTAACCTGAGGGCCTTACCCGGTGGGCCCGGTCGGGCCCACCCCCACGCCGGTGGAAAAGAGGCAGCGCTACGTGATTGCGATCATGCTGCCATTGAAGTGTTCCTCCACCACAGCACGGACCCTCTCCCGGAACTCCACCAGCGACCGCTCCTCCGCGCCCGGCTCGAGCGGAAGGGCATCGAGACTCGTTAGCCGCTGACGCAGCACCCCGGGCCGTCCGCGAGACCCCGCAGGGTTCGCAGCTCCGCTTCCGCCTCCTGCCATTCGGACCGGGCGCAACACACCAGCATCACACCGGACCGCCACCACCCCTCGCCC
>NZ_VKHT01001414.1 GCF_014141535.1 Streptomyces alkaliphilus
GGCCCCACCCGTCCCCCCGGGCGTTCCTGTCCCACCGGTTCCTTTTCACGCACAGCGCCGTCAAGAGGATTTTCGGCCCCGGCGTCACCCCCGGCCCGGAAAATCCCGGGATTCGACCACCGGTCCAGGAATGCGACCCCACCCGTTCGGTGTCGGTGAAGGAGACGGGATTTTCGAAACGAGGTGGTGGTGACCACCGTGGTGACGGAGCATGGCTCACATGTCGAGGATGAGGATCTCGCCGGGCGTGCCGCGTTGGGCGGCCCTGGCGGCCCATGCCGTGCCGTTGCTCACGTTGCCGTCGGGGCTGTGGCGGATCGCCCTGGCCGCCGGTCTCCCGGTCTCCGAAATCTCCCTGCGCGACGGCCGGGAGGTGCTGTACGTCGTCTCCCTCTCCGTGCTCCTCGGAGCACTGGCGCTCCTGACGCTCGGACTGGTACAGCCCTGGGGTGAGGTCGTGCCGCGCTGGATCCCGCTGCTGGGAGGTCGCGGGGTGCCTCCGCTCGCGGCGACCGTCCCGGCGCTGTTGGGTGGGATCGCGCTGGCCGGTCTGTTCTCCCGGGCGTTCCATTCCCACTGCACCGGGGTCGGTCAGGAGGCTATCGGCACCCCGGCACAGTACGCCCTGCTGTGGCTCTGCTACCTCCCCCTGCTGGCCTGGCCACCGCTTCTGATATCCGTGGCCATCGCGTACCACCGACGCCGGACGGCCTTCCCCCTCCCGAGGGGATCGGGTTCACCGAGCCGTGGCGGTACGAGCTGAACCTCCCCACGATCCCGGGTGCCGGGCATCGCCCGCACCACCCTGCGGGTCGTGCTCCGCTCCCACGGCCTGGACGAACTCCTCGACCGCGCCGAGTTGTTGGTCTCCGAGCTGATCACCAACGCCGTGTGCCACACCGGCGGCCCGGCCTCCCTCGTCCTGCGGTGGACCCACCCCGCGCCGCGGATCTCCGTCCGGGACACCGACCCGAACCCC
>NZ_VKHT01001415.1 GCF_014141535.1 Streptomyces alkaliphilus
GTGTCGTCGCTCCTCCGGGCGGGGTTGACCGCCCCGGGGTTGGTTGCGGCCCCCGCCCGCCGAACCCCGCTTGTTCCGGTCACCGTTCCGGTCGCTGCTGCGCATCAGTCATCCGTCGTTTCTCGTGGGCCCGTGGGGCCTCGGACCGTCGGGCCCGGTGCCGGGCGGCGGGGGCGCGGCCGGCGGCTCGACCGGGTCCGTGGTCCCGGGGCCGCCGCCGTCCGCTCCCCCGCCGTCCGGGGTATCCGGCCCGACGGTGTCGGTCTCGTGCTCGCCCCCGCTCCCGATGTCCTCGTCGTCCGCGCCCGGGCCGGTTGGCCGGGGCACGTCGGTACCGGCTCCGGGGCGGTGCCCGGTGCCGACGCCGGGGACGACGTCGAGGTCGAGGGCCGACGCCACCGCTTCCGGGCTCTCGCCCTCGACCGCGTCCGCCTCCGGCAGGAGGGGCGCGAGCGGCGGCAACTCGTCCAGGTCCCGCATGCCCATGCGTTCCAGGAAGTAGTGCGTCGTCCGGTACAGGATCGCACCTGTTTCGGGTTCGGTGCCCGCCTCCTCGACCAGACCGCGCTGCAGGAGGGTCCGCATCACCCCGTCGCAGTTGACCCCGCGCACGGCGGAGACCCGGGATCGGCTGACCGGCTGCCGGTACGCGATCACGGCCAGTGTCTCCAGCGCGGCCCGGGTGAGGCGGGCGGTCCGCCCGCCGAGCACGAAGCGCTCCACCGCCGCGTCGTAGCCGGGGCGGGTGTAGAACCGCCAGCCACCGGCCACCTCCCGCAGTTCGAAGCCACGTCCCTGGCGGTCGTACTCGGCCGCGAGTTCGCGCAGCGCGCCGACCACGACGCGGTGGGGACGCTCGAGGACGGCCGCGAGGTGCCGGGCGGAGGCGGGTTCGTCGACGACCATGAGCACCGCCTCCAGGGCGGGGCGCAATTCGAGGTCGCCGGGAGCGGGTGCGGGGGACGGGTCCCCCGG
>NZ_VKHT01001416.1 GCF_014141535.1 Streptomyces alkaliphilus
GGGGCCGGCCCACCCCACCGCCCTTTCCGACGTGCCGTCCCGGGGCGAACACGGGGGCGTTGTCGGCCCGCCGACGTAGGCTGGGTCGCATGTGCGGACGCTACGCGATCAGCCGTCGGCCGGAAGAGTTGGCGGCGCTCTTCGACATCCGGCACCTGGCCGAGGACGTCGCCGATCTCGGCCCGGACTGGAACGTCGCCCCCACCAAACGGGTTCCGGCCGTGCTGGAGCGCCCCCTGAAGGAGGCGGACGGCGGCTCCGGGAACGGGGAGCCCGTGCGCCAGCTGCGTCCGCTGCGCTGGGGCCTGGTCCCCTCCTGGGCCAAGTCGCCCGACGTGGGCGTGAAGATGATCAACGCCCGCGCCGAGACCGTGCACGAGAAGCCCTCCTACCGCAAGCCCTTCGTCGCCCGCCGCTGCCTGCTCCCGGCGGACGGCTACTACGAGTGGCTCACCTTCCACGAGGAGCGGAAGGAGGAGGAGAAGGGCCGGCGCAAGCGCCCCCGCAAACAGCCCTGGTACATCACCCCGGCGGACGGCTCGGTGATGGCGCTGGCCGGGCTCTACGAATTCTGGCGGGACTCCACCCTCCCCGAGGACCACCCGGGTGCCTGGTGGGCGACGTGCACGGTCGTCACCACCGAGGCCGAGGGCGAGCCGCTGCCCGACGTGGACCCCGCCGAGGTGGGGCCGAACCGCCCCGGCAGCCTCTCCGACATCCACCCCCGGATGCCGCTGGCCCTGCCGCCCGAGCGCTGGGACGCCTGGCTGGACCCGGCGCTCACCGACCCCGAGCGGGTGCGCGGCCTGCTGGACCCGCCCCCGCCGGGCACCATGCGCGCCCACCCGGTGGGCGTCGCGGTGAGCAACGTGCGCAACAACGGTCCGGAGCTGGTGGAGGCGCTGGCCGCGCCGGAGGAGAGCACGCTGTTCTGATGGCCCCCGCGCGTCCCGCCCGTTCCGCACGCCCCGGC
>NZ_VKHT01001417.1 GCF_014141535.1 Streptomyces alkaliphilus
GAGGGGGATCGTTCGGAGTGGGTGGACTCCCGGGTCCTGGAACACGGTCCGGTGTTCGCCGCACGGGCGGTGATCGCGCTGTTCGAGGCCGATCCGCGGCGGACCCCGGCGGGGCGGGCGCCGGGGGAGGAGCCGTCGATCCCACCGGGATCGCCCGGGCCCACCGACGGGGAGCGGGTCCGACGAGAGGCGCTGAGGGCCGCCGAGCGGCTGCGGGGGCTGTTGGCCGTCGCCGGTCCGGACACCCGCGAGGAGGTGACCGGGGCGCTGGAGCCGCTGCGGACCACGCCGCTGCGCCGGGTGGTCGCCTCGTACCTGCTGCCGGACCGCACGGACTGGGCCGCCGAGTGTTGCGCGGAGGCGTCCCGCCCGGGCGGGTGCCCGGTGTTGGACGAGATGCGGTTGTGTGTGGTGGACACGCCGGAACACCTGGCGGCCCTCGGCTCCCGGGCCCGGCTGGACCCGGGGCGGTGGACACCGCAGCTGCTGGCCACGGTCGCCGACCGGGTGGGGACGGCGCTGGTGCCGGTGCTGGCCGGAATTCTCACGGACACCTCGGTGGACGCCAGGCGGGTGGGCACCGTGCTCGACCTGCTCGGGGAGCTTCCCTCGCGGGGCGCGGTGGACACCCTGCTGGATGTCGCGATCGGGCCGCGCGGGGTGGCGGCACGGAGAACCCTGATGGGCATGCTCTCCCGTCATCCGGTACCGGTGGCGGCGGCGCTGGCCGAGGCCGTGGCGGCCGATACGGCCTCCGAACGGTCGGCGATCGCCGAGGGGTTCCTGGGGTGCGCGTTGCGGGCACGGCCGGACCTCGGGGAGCGGCTCGTCCCCCGCCTGTCACCGGCGGCGCGCGCGGCGGTGCGCCACCCGACAAGCTTCCCGCGCCCCGGGCCGGAGGCGCCGGAGTCGGCTGTTCCGGCCTGCCTCCTCGAACCCCCCGGGAACGGAGGCGGGCGTGAGGGTGGGGG
>NZ_VKHT01001418.1 GCF_014141535.1 Streptomyces alkaliphilus
GAGCGGGGGAACCGCCGGGCCCGAAGGAAACCGCGGGGTGCCCGGGTGGATGCCCCGGGGGACGGGCGGCGGCCCGCAGGACCGCCAGGCAGGAGGCGGCCAGGTCCCGCCGGCGCGCCCTCGGCGCGCCGGCCAGGACGTCCCAGCGGGCCGCGGACAGCGCCCGCAGGGCGGCCCATCCGCCGCCCACGAAGCCGGTCAGCAGCAGTCGCAGCCGGCCGTCGGTGTCGCGGACCAGGGGCACGCCCTCGGCGAGCAGCCCCCGGGCCCACTCCGCCTCGGCGGCGATCAGGGCCCGCAGGGAGGCCCCGGCGGTGGGGGCCACCAGGTCGTCGGGGCCGACCCGGAAGCGACGCATGTCCTCGGCCGGGAGGTAGATCCGGCCCCGCTCGCGGTCCTCCGCGACATCCTGGAGGTGCTCGATGATCTGCAGGGCCGTGCACACGGCGTCCGACCACCGGACCCGCTCGGGGGTGGTGGTGCCGGTGACCGCCAGGACCAGCCGACCGACCGGGTCGGCGGACAACTCGCAGTAACCCAGCAGCTGGGCGCGGTCGGCGTAGCGGTGCACCCGCTGGTCGAGACGGTTGGCCTCGATGAGGGCGCGCAGCGACTCCTCCGGCAGCCGGTGCTCGCGCGCCACCGGCCCCAGCGCGGCGAGAAGGGGGTGACGGGGGGTCCGGCCGGCCAGCGCCCGGTCCAGGTCGGCCTCCAGCGCGTCCAGCAGCACCAGCCGCTCGGCGGGGAGGACGGCCTCCCTCCGCGCCTCGTCCCGCCCGTCCCCCGGTTCCCGCGCCGCCCCGGGGTCGGTGCCCAGCAGGAGGGCGGCGTCGGTTCCGCCCGGTGCCAGGTCGCCGTCGCCGATGTCGTCCACGAGCCGGGCGTAGCCGTAGAGCGCCATCAGGCCGTGGCGCCACGCGGGGGGCAGGAAGGCCGGGGCGACGGGGAAGTTCTCGCGTGCCGCCTTGCGC
>NZ_VKHT01001419.1 GCF_014141535.1 Streptomyces alkaliphilus
GGGTGGGTTCCCGACGGGCGGTCAGCTCCCCGAGGGGTAACCCAGCCGCTTGTCGACGGTGTTCGGCGGCGTCCCGCCCGCCACCCACAGCTCGAAGGCGTCCTGGAACCGGTCGGCGAGGTCCTCGTGCCAACCGAGGGTGTCGCCGCTCATGTGGGGGGAGACCAGCAGCCCCGGCGCGTCCCACAGCGGACTGTCGGGCGGCAGCGGCTCCTTTGCGAAGACGTCCAGCGCGGCGGCGGCCGGCCGTCCCGACCGCAGCGCCGCGATCAGGTCCTCCTCCACCACGTGCCCGCCCCGCCCGATGTTGACGAAGCAGGAACCGGGCCGCATCCGGGCGAAGGCGGCGGCGTCGAACATCCCCCGGGTGGCGTCGGTGAGCGGCGCCGCGCAGATCACCCAGTCGGCCCCGGGCAGCAGGTCCGGCAGGGTGTCGGCCGCGTGGATCCGGCCCACCTCCGGGTCGTCCTCGCGCCCCCGGCGCCCCACCACCTCCGCGTGGACCTCCAACGCGCCGAGGACGCGTGCGATGCGCCGCCCGATGGGCCCGGAGCCGACCACGACCGCCCGGGTGCCGGCGACCCTGCGGGTCTCCCGGTGCTCCCAGCGGTGTTCCCTTTGACGCCGCCAGGTGCCGGGCAGGTCCTTGGCGACCGCGAGCACCAGGCCCGCCACGTACTCGGCGATCGGCCCGTCGAAGACGCCCCGGGCATTGGTCACCACGGTGTCCGACTCCACCAGTTCGGGGAAGAGCAGCCGGTCCACCCCGGCGCTGGCGGTGTGGACCCAGCCGGGACGGGGGCCGGGGCCGGGCCAGCAGCGGCGCACGGCGTCGGAGGTGAAGTCCCACACCAGCAGCACGTCGGCCCCGGGCAGGGCCCCGGCGAGTTCCGCGGCCTCCACCCGGGTGATGTCGGCGCGGCCCGCCAGCCGGTCCAGGCGGGGGGAGGTCGACATGCCGGGCCCCTCC
>NZ_VKHT01000142.1 GCF_014141535.1 Streptomyces alkaliphilus
CAGCGGGGACGGGGAGTCGCCACTCGGGACGACGACGACTCCCCGGCGACGGCCCGAGCGGCCGGGCGAACCGGCGTGATCGGGCCGGGGGTCAGTCCCGTTCCGGTGACGTCTCCCCGCCGGGGGGCGACCCGGCGGGCCGGGAGGCCTCGGGCAGCCACTGCGGGCCGAAGGCCAGCGCCAGCAGACGGTCCAGCGGCACCACGCCCCCGGGTGTCTCCACCAGCAGTTCGGGGCCGCCGTGCTCCATGAGCAGTTGCCGGCACCGGCCGCAGGGGACGATGACCTCACCCTCCCCGTTCACGCAGGTGAATCGGGTCAGGACGCCCCCGCCGCCGGCGTGCAGGGCGGAGACCAGGCCGCACTCGGCGCACAGTCCCAGCCCGTAGGAGGCGTTCTCCACGTTGCAGCCGGTGACGATCCGCCCGTCGTCCACCCGGGCGGCGGCGCCGACGGGGTAGCGGGAGTAGGGGGCGTAGGCGCGCCGTGCCGCCTCCCGCGCGGCGGCCCGCAGGGTGTCCCACTCCCCCTCCGGGACCGCCTGCCCGGGGGCGGTCACGTTCCCTGCCCCCGTCTGTAGGACCTACCGATGGCGGCGGGCACTCTCAGGTGTTGGGAGAACAGGGCGAGTACCAGCAGGGTGGTGATGTAGGGGCTGGCGGTGACCAGTTCCAGCGGCATGGTGTCGGTCGCGGAGTACCACAGGAAGAGCAGCACGGCGAGGACGCCGCTGACCGTGCCGGCCACCCGCTTGTTGCGGATGAACTGGTGGACGGCGAGGCCGGCCAGCGCGATCGCGAACAGCAGCAGCATGCCGTGCACGGTGGGACCGCCGCCGCGGATCTGCAGGGCGTCCATGAAGCCGAACAGGCCCGCGCCCATCGCCACACCGCCGGGCCGCCAGTTGCCGAAGATCATCGTGGCCAGACCCAGGTAGCCGCGACCGCCGGTCTGGCCGTCCTGGTACATGCGGATGAAGACCGCCAGGTAGGCGCCGCCGAGCCCGGCCAGACCCCCGGAGACGGCGACCGCGATGTACTTGTAGAGGTAGACGTTGACGCCCAGGGACTCGCCGGCCACGGGGTTCTCGCCGCAGGAGCGCAGCCGCAGGCCGAACGGCGTCTTCCACAGCACCCACCAGGTGCCGACGAACAGCAGGATCGCCAGCAGGGTGATCCAGGAGACGTTGGTGACGGCGGCGCCCAGGATGCCGGCGGTGTCGGAGACGAGGAACCAGCCCTGGTCGGCGATCGAGCGCAGCGCGTCGGAGATGCCGGGGACGGTGAACGTCGGCATCTCGTCCATGCGCGGCGACTGCTTGTCGTTGCCCCCGGCCTGCGCCGCCGCGCCCTCGCCGAACCACAGCTTGGCGAGGAACTGCACCACGCCCAGGGCGAGGATGTTGATCGCGACGCCGGAGACGATGTGGTCGACGCCGAAGGTGACGGTGGCCACCGCGTGCACCAGGCCGCCGAGGAGTCCGCCGATTATGCCGGCGAGGACCGCGGCCCAGGGCCCGTACTGCCAGCCGATCCAGCCGGCGGCGAACAGGCCGAGCATCATCATGCCCTCGAGGCCGATGTTGATCACGCCGGCGCGTTCGGCCCACAGGCCGCCGAGGCCGGCCAGGCCGATCGGCACGGCCAGGCCGAGGGCGCTGCCCCACTGCCGGGTGTCGGTGAGGCTGCCGGTGTCGGTGATGGCCCGGACCAGGGAGAGCAGGAGAAGACCGCCGGCGATGATCAGCAGGATCATCGGGTAGCTCAGGCGGCGTTTGCCGCCGCGTTCGACCCGACCGCGCGGGCGGACCGGGGGCGGAGCGGTCGCCAGTTCACTGGCCATCAGGGCACCTCCGGGTCGGTCGGGTCGTCCGACCCGTTCTGACCGGCGCGGCGGTCACCCGTCGCGCCGGGGGTGGTGGCGGGGGGCTTCTCCATCGGGACCGGGGCGCCGACGGCGGCCGGGGTCGCGGCGGCCCGGGCGGCGAGCTGGGCACCGACCATCCGCTGCTGGCGCCGCAGGCCCCAGCGGCGGACCAGTTCGTAGGCGATGACGACCGAGAGGACGATGATGCCCTGCATCACGCCGACGATCTCCTGGTTGTAGCCCTCGAAGTTGAGCCGTCCGCCGGTGCGCTCCAGGAAGGCCCACAGCAGGGCGGCGAAGGCCATGCCGACGGCGTGGTTGCGGCCCAGCAGGGCGATGGCGATGCCCATGAAGCCGATGCCGCCGGGGAAGTTGTTGCCGAAGGTGCCGGAGTCGTTGAGCAGGGTCGGCATGCCGACCAGGCCCGCCATGGCGCCGGAGAGCACCATGGCGGTGATCACCATGCGCTTGACGCTCACGCCGCCGGCCCGGGCGGCGGACTCGGATTCGCCGACCGACCGCAGGTCGAAGCCGAAGCGGGTGCGGCCCAGCAGGTACCAGTAGGCGAGGCCGGCGACGATCGCGATCACGATCGTGCCGTAGATCCGGCCGGCGTCGGTCTGGATGGTGAAGAACATGGTCGACTCCGGCAGGTACGGAGTGTGGACGATGTTCTGGGTGCGCTCGGCGAGCCGGCCGTCGTGCAGCAGGTAGCCGATCAGCGCGCCGCCGATGGCGTTGAGCATGATCGTGCTGATCACCTCGCTCACGCCCCGGGTGGCCTTGAGGAAGCCGGCGATGCCCGCCCAGATCGCGCCGACCGCCATGGCGGTGAGCAGGATGAAGGGGATGCGCAGGGTGCCCGAGAAGGTGAGGTACCCGCCGACTGCTGCGGCGAAGAACGCCGCGACCTGGTACTGGCCGTCGACCCCGATGTTGAAGAGGTTCATCCGGAAGCCGATGGCGACCGCGACGGCGGAGAGGTAGTAGGGGATCGCCTTGTTGATGATCCAGACCTGGCTGTCGGCCTTGGTGCCGTAGTCGCCCATGATCTGGAAGGCGAGGAAGGGGTTCTGACCGGTCAGCGACATGACCAGGGAGATGATCACGAAGGCGGTGGCCAGGGCCAGGGCGGGGGCGGCGAAGCCGAGCAGCAGCTTCTCGCGGTCGATCCGCCGCAACGGCTGCCACGTGCGCGGCGAGGTGGTCATCGGGCGCCTCCGTCGGTGCGTCCGTCGTGCTCGGCGCCGGTCCCCGACGCGGGGTCGGGTGCGGTGGCGCCCTGGTCATCGGCGGGGCCGGCGCTGTCGGCTCCGCCGGCGGTCGCACCGGTCATGGCGGTGCCCAGTTCCTCGGGGGTGATGGTCGCCGGATCGGCCTCGGCGACCAGTCGGCCCCGGTACATGACCCGCAGGGTGTCGGAGAGGCCGATCAACTCGTCGAGGTCGGCGGAGATCAGCAGCACCGCCAGGCCCCGTGCGCGGGCCCGCCGGATCTGGTCCCAGATCTGCGACTGCGCGCCGACGTCCACGCCGCGCGTGGGGTGGGCGGCGATGAGCACCTTGGGGTCGTGGCTCATCTCCCGGCCGAAGATCAGCTTCTGCTGGTTGCCGCCGGACAGGCTGGCGGCGGTGACGTCGATGCCGGGGGTGCGCACGTCGTGCTCGGCGACGATCCGCTCGGTGTCCCGGCGGGCGTCGCCGATGGTGAGCCGGCCGCCGCGGCTGTTGGGGCGCTCGGTGACGTGGCCGAGCATGCGGTTCTCCCACAGCGGGGCGTTGAGCAGCAGGCCGTGGCGGTGGCGGTCCTCGGGGATGTAGCCGACGCCGGCCTCGCGGCGGGTCCGGGTCCCGACCCGCGAGATGTCCTCGCCCGCCAGCTCGATCCGGCCGCCGTCGGGGGTGCGGATGCCCATGACGGCCTCGACCAGTTCGGCCTGGCCGTTGCCCTCCACGCCGGCGATGCCCAGGATCTCGCCGCGGTGGATGGTGAAGTCGATGTCGGTGAGGACCTCGCGGAGGGTGCCCTCGGTGTCGGTGCCCGACAGGTGCAGGCCGGAGACGGTGAGGACCGGCTCGTCGGTGACCGTGGACTCGCCGGTGTCCGGGACGGGCAGTTCGCTGCCGACCATGAGTTCGGCGAGTTCGCCGGGGCTGGTCTCGGCGGGGACCACGGAGGCGACGGTGGTGCCGCGCCGGATGACCGTGATGTCGTCGGCGACCGACAGCACCTCGCCGAGCTTGTGCGAGATGAAGATGACGGTCAGGCCCTCGGCCTTCAGCTCGCGCAGGTTGGCGAAGAGCGCGTCCACCTCCTGCGGGACCAGGACGGCGGTGGGCTCGTCCAGGATCAGGGTGCGGGCGCCGCGGTAGAGGACCTTGAGGATCTCCACCCGCTGGCGGTCGGCCACCCCGATCTCCTCGACCAGGACGTCGGGACGGATGTCCAGGCCGTAGGCGTCGGAGATCTCCATGATCCGACGGCGGGAGCGGGCACCGATGCCGTACGCCCTCTCCGCGCCCAGGACGATGTTCTCCCGGACGGTGAGGTTGTCGGCGAGCATGAAGTGCTGGTGCACCATGCCGATGCCGTTCCGGATGGCGTCGGCGGGCGAGGAGGGCGAGACCCGCTCCCCGTCGATGGTGATGGTGCCCTCGTCCGGCTTCTGCATGCCGTAGAGGATCTTCATGAGCGTGGACTTGCCCGCGCCGTTCTCCCCGATGAGGGCGTGCACGGTGCCGCGCCGGACGGTGATGTCGATGTCGTGGTTGGCCACGACACCGGGGAAGCGTTTGGTGATCCCGCGCAGTTCGACGGCGGGGACGCCGTCGGCGGGCGGGCCGTCGGCGGGGATGGTGGAGGCTGGGATGACGCACTCTCCTCGGGGGCGAAGGAGCGGGGCCGTGAGGTCGGTCGACGCTATCGCGCCCCGGCGGATTCTACCCGCGTAGCACCGGCGTCCGGTCCCGGCGGGAGCAGGGCTCCCCAGCGGGCCCGACGGGCGAACCCGGTCGGCGACGGTGGTTCGTCCGATCACCGGGGAGTCACAATACGGAAGGCCGGCGATCGGAAGCGGTGAGGGATGGGCAACAGCGGTCGTTTCCGAACGGCCGGTGCCCCGGGTCCGACGACCGCCCCGCCCCCGCCGGGGCGGGGGAACGGGGCGGAGCGGTGCCGGCCGCCGGCCCTCCGGTCACCACCCGTGGGGACGGGCGGCGACCGGGCGGGGTCCGGCGGTACCGGCGAGGAGTCGGACGGAGCGGACTCAGGGGGTGTCGTTGACGACGATCTCGCCGGAGACGATGCCCTCGCGGGCGGTGTCGATCTCGTCCATGATGTCGTCGATGAAGCCACCGGAGGTGGCCAGCCACACACCCTCGTCGGCCAGGGTGTACTCGCCGACGCCGTTCAGCGGCTCACCGTCGTGCACGCTCTGGATGAGGTCGAAGACGGCGACGTTCACACCCTTGACCGCGGAGGTCAGGATCGAGTCCTTGTACTCGGCCAGGCCGTCCTGGAGGTACTGGTCGGAGTCCACACCGATGGCCCAGGCGCCCTCGACACCGGCGACCTCCTCGATGGAACCGTTGCCCGCGAGGCCGGCGGCCGAGTAGATCACGTCGATGTCGCGGCCGAGCATGCCGTCGGCCTGCTCCTTGGCCTTGGCCACGTCGGTGAAGCCGCGGTCGTCATCGGCGTACAGGTACTGCACGTCGACGACGACATCCGGGTCGGTGTCGTTGACGCCCTGCTCGAAGCCGGCCTGGAACTTCTGGATCAGCGGAATGTTGACACCGCCGATGAAGCCGACCTTGCCGGTCTCGGTCTTCAGCGCCGCGGCCACACCGGCGAGGTAGGAGGCCTCGTGCTCGGCGAAGACCATGCTGTAGACGTTGTCGCCCTCGGCCACCGCGTCCACCACGCCGAAGGTGGTGTCCGGGAACTGCTCGGCCACCCGGGCGATGGCGTTGCCGTAGAGGAAGCCGACGCCGATGACCGGGTTGTAGCCCTCCTGGGCCAGCTCGGTCAGCCGCTGCTCGCGGTCCGCGTCGGTCTCGTCGTTGCGGGCGGTCTGGAAGTTGGCGGAGACGCCCAGCTCCTCCTCGGCCTGGTCGGCGCCCCGCGCCGCGGCCTCGTTGAAGGACTGGTCGTCACGGCCACCGACGTCGAAGGCGATGCCGACGCCCGGGCTCTCCCCATCGGCGGTCTCGGTGGAGCTCTCACCGCAGGCGCTCGCGGTCAGAGCGAGGGCCGCCGTGACGGCCACAGTGGATACAAGCCTCGTTACGCGGCGCAAGAGACGTTCCCTTCGCTCGGAGCGCCTCTCGGGCGCTGCTTTCGGCGGAATGGTAACGCGCGTAGATATGAAGTGACCGGCAGATGGATTCCTGTTATCGGATCGTCGTGAACGCAATCCGACCGCAACACGCAAGCACTCCCCCCGAGCCCCTCACCGCACGCGAACGATGCCGCACCCGGCGTACCGGGCGCGGCATCGTCGCAGGTCGGGAGCCTGCCCCGGAGCCGGGGCGGGCGGCGGACGGCGGGCCCTCAGCGCTCCTCGGCGTCCAACATGACGGACGCCGTGAACAATTCGACACCCACCGTGATGGCGCTCTCGTCCACGTCGAAATCGCCCTGGTGGATGTCGCGCGGCACGGCACCCGCCTCGCCGGGCGGGCGGACCCCCAGCCGGGCCATCGCGCCGGGCACCTGCTCCAGGTACCAGGAGAAGTCCTCGCCGCCCAGGCTCTGCTCGGTCGGCTCGACGCTGCCCGCCCCGCAACGGGCGGCCATCGCCTCGCCCAACAGGCCGGCGGAACCCGGCTCGTTGACCACCGGCGGGACACCCCGGACATAGCGCAGCTCGGACTTGGCGCGGTGCAGCCCCGCCACCTCGTCCACGGCCGCGTGCACCAGTTCGGGCGCCTCCCGCCAGGCGTCGATGTCCAGGCAGCGGATGGTGCCGGACAACTCGGCGATCTGCGGGATGACGTTGGGCGCGTGGCCGGTCTGCAGGCGACCCCAGGTCAGGGCGAGCCCGGCCCGGGTGTCCACCCGGCGGGCCAGCAGCGCCGGCACGTCGGTCACCAGCCGGGCCGCCGCCGTCACCAGATCGGTGGTCAGGTGTGGGCGGGCGGTGTGGCCGCCGGGGCCGGAGAGGGAGATCTCCAGTCGGTCGCAGGCCGAGGTGATCGGTCCGGTGCGCAGACCGATGCGACCGGTCTCCACCCTCGGGTCGCAGTGCACGGCGAGGATCCGTCCCACGCCCTCCAGCACGCCGGCCTCCAGCGCGTCCTGCGCGCCGCCGGGCAGCACCTCCTCGGCGGGCTGGAAGAGCAGCCGCACCGGGTGGGGCAGCAGCCCGCGCCGGGCGAGCCGGGCGAGCACGATGCCGGCGCCCAGCACGGCCGTGGTGTGCACGTCGTGTCCGCAGGCGTGGGCGCGGCCGGGGACCGTGGAGCGGTAGGGCACCGACTTGGTGTCGGGGATCGGCAGGGCGTCCAGATCGGCGCGGAGCGCCAGCATCGGACGGCCCCCCTCCCACACGCCACCGGGTCCGCCCGCCGAGACGGGAAGGATGTCGCAGATCAGGCCGGTGCCGCCGGGCAGGACGCGGGGGGTCAGCCCCTCGCGCTCCAATCGCTCCCGGACCACTGAGGTGGTGCGCACCTCGTGGTTGCCCAGTTCGGGGTGCATGTGCAGGTCGCGACGGATGGCGACCAGCTCGTCGGCCAGCTCCGGGGGGACCGTGCCGGGCAGGGGGATCGGGCCGGCGCCGGCACGCGGGGC
>NZ_VKHT01001420.1 GCF_014141535.1 Streptomyces alkaliphilus
CCCCCGCCCTCCGGTCGCGACCCGACGTCCGACCGTTGCCCGCCCGCCGGAGGGACCCCGGGGCCCACAGGCCATAAGCTGGTCACGCGCCCGACCGGCCGTGCCGGTCGCCCCGACCGCCCCGGTCGGAACGTCGCGCCCGTCGCACGAGCCCCGAGGAGCCGTCCCGGATGTCCCCCGAACCGACCGCGCCCGGCCCGCACACCACGTTGCGCACCGGAGTGGTCTGGGATCTGCTCGAGGAGGCGTTGGAGAGGCGCGTCGCCGCCACCGGTCGGTCCGAGCTGGCCGTTCTCGACGCGGGTGGCGGCAGCGGAAGTCTCGCCGTGCGGGTCGCCGCCGGCGGTCACCGCGTGACGGTCGTGGATCCCAGCCCGGACGCGCTGTTCGCCCTCCGCCGCCGCGCGGCGGAGAAGGGCGTCGCCGAGCGGATCCGCGGGGTCCAGGGGGACACCGGTGACCTGCTGGAGGTCGCCGGCGACGGTCACGACCTGGTCCTGTGCCACGGTGTCCTGGAATACGTGGAGGACCCGGCCGCCGGGATGCGGGCGATCGCCCGGGCCCTGGCCCCCGGCGGGATCGCCGGCGTGCTGGTCGCCGGCATGGGGGGTGCGGTTCTCGCGCGGGCCCTGGGCGGTCGCTTCGCCGAGGCCCGTGCGGTGTTCTCCGACACCTCTCCGGAGCCCGCCCCGGTTCCCGGCGGTGCCGTCCCGCACCGGTTCACCGAGCCGGGGTTGGCCGGACTCGCGGAAGCGGCCGGCCTGGTCCCGACCGCGGTGCACGGCGTGCGGATCTTCGCCGATCTGGTGCCCGGCGCGCTGGTGGACAGCGAGCCCGACGCCCTGCGCGAACTCTCCCGCCTGGAGCGGGAGGCGGCCTCCCACCCGGCCTTCCGGGCCATCGCCGCGCACCTTCACCTGGTGGCCGAGAAGCCCGCCGGGTGACCGCTTTCACGCTGTCTCTTAGAC
>NZ_VKHT01001421.1 GCF_014141535.1 Streptomyces alkaliphilus
GGTGAACACCCTCCGCGCGGGCGGATGTTGGCGGGAGGCGGCGGGGCGGCGGGGAGATCGACGCACCGGACGGAAACGGCCCCGGGCCGGGCGGGGTGGTGCCCGACCGGCCCGGGAAACACTCGATCTCAGCCCGCGGCGGTCTTGTACTTGCGGACCGCCAGGGTGCGGAAGATCAGGATGACCAGCACCGAGTACAGCACGGAGGCGAGCACCGGATTCTGCATCGGCCACGCGGCGGGGGCCTCGTAACCGGGCGGCAGGTTGCCGAACAGTTCGCGGACGGCCAGGACGGTGGCGCTGAAGGGATTCCACTCGGCGACCGGCTGGAGCCAGCCGGGCATGTTCTCCGAGGGCACGAAGGCCACCGAGATGAAGGTGAGCGGGAAGAGCCACACCAGCCCGCCGGAGGTGGCGGCCTCGGGGCTGCGCACCGACAGCCCGATCAGGGCCCCGATCCAGGTGAAGGCGTAACCGAAGAGCAGCAGCAGACCGAAGGCGAGCAGGGCGGAGGGCACGCCCTCGTTGATCCGCCAGCCGACCAGCAGCGCCACGATGGTCAACACCACCAGGATCAGCGCGGTCTGCACCAGGTCGGCCAGGGTGCGGCCGGTGAGGACGGCTCCCCGGGACATGGGCAGCGACCGGAAGCGGTCGATGATGCCCTTCTGCATGTCCTCCGCGATGCCGGCGCTCGCGCCGGCGGTGGCGAAGGTGACGGTCTGCGCGAAGATGCCGCCCATCAGGAACTGCCGGTAGGCGTCCGGGTCCAGGCCCGCGCCCGGGATGTTGATCGAGCCGCCGAAGACGTAGGAGAACAGCACCACGAACATGATGGGCTGGATGAGGCCGAAGACCACGACCTCGGGGATGCGCATCATGCGCAGCAGGTTGCGCTGCATGACCACCAGGGAGTCCCGCAGGCCCTGCCGGATGCCGACGCGCTGGTCGCCCGCGGGGCGGGGGG